>JANORY010000375.1:0-2389 GCA_031415535.1 Burkholderiales bacterium
TCCGCAACATCATTCGAATCTCGCTCGAGCAGCCGCTGGTCATTGCGTTGGCTGTGCTGCTGTTTATCGGTGGTGGCCTGTTGGCCTTCAAAAGCCTGCCGGTCGAGGCCTTCCCCGACGTGACCGATACTCAGGTCACGATCATCACGCTCTACCCCGGTCGTGCGGCCGAAGAAGTCGAGCGTCAGGTCACGATGCCGCTGGAGATTGCGCTGGCCGGCATTCCCAACGCAGTGCGGCTGTTTTCGCACACCCAGTTCGGCCTGTCGTTCATGGTGGTCACCTTCAACGACAAGGTCAACGACTATTTTGCGCGCCAGCAAGTCACCGAGCGGCTGCGCAACGCCGAGTTACCGGAAGGTATTGTGCCGGAGTTGGCCGCGCTAACTTCGGCGATTAGCGAAATCTACCGCTACCGAATTCGCGCTGACCATCTTGGTTCGACCGATCTGCGCACGCTGCAAAACTGGATTATGGAGCGCCAGATCAAGACGGTGCCCGGTGTCGCCGACGTGGTGAGTTTTGGCGGTGCCATCAAGACCTATGAGGTTCAGCCTGATCTTCTAAAAATGCGTGATTACAAGATCTCGATTGGTCAAGTCGCCGAAGCGCTGGGCAAATCGAATTCGAACGCCGGCGGCGGATATGTTGAGCATGGGCGTCAGCAATTCCTGATTCGCGGTATCGGACTGTTGCGCTCAGCGGTCGATATTGAAAGTGTTGCAGTGGCCGAGTACCGTGGCAGCCCGGTGCTGGTGCGCGATATCGCAAAGGTGACAGTTGGCGCAGTGCCGCGTCAGGGCGTGGCGGGCCAGGATTCGGACGATGACATCGTTTACGGCATGGTTCTGATGCGCAAGGGCGAAAACGCCTCGGTGGTTCTGGCTGCAGTCAAGGCACGGATTGCCGAGATTACCCGAACACAATTAGCGCCGGGCGTACGCATTGAACCGTTCTACGATCGAAGCTGGTTGATCGAGAAAACACTCAAAACCGTTTTCACCAATTTACTCGAAGGCGCACTGCTGGTGGTGGTGGTGCTGTATCTGTTTCTAAAAAACTTGCGTGCGGCCGCCATCGTCGCGTCAATCATTCCGCTGGCGCTTTTGGGCACTTTTCTGGGCCTCACAATCATCGGCATTCCCGCCAATCTGCTCTCATTAGGCGCGATGGACTTTGGCATCATTGTCGATGGTGCGGTCATCGTCGTCGAGCATATTTTTCATCGCCTGCAATCAATGCCGGACAACTCGGATCGATCCGCCAAGATGAAAGCGATTCTGCATTCCGCCGCCGAAGTGGGTCGCCCGACCGTATTCTCGATGCTGATCATCATCGCCGCGCACATACCGATCTTCACCCTGCAGCGCCATGAAGGACGCATCTTTGCACCGATGGCTTATTCGGTGGTATCGGCGCTGATCGCCTCGCTGATCTTGTCACTGACTTTAGTTCCCCTGCTGTGTCACTGGCTGTTGCGCGGCAAGTTGACCCATACCGAACCGTGGATCGCAAGGTCTTCGAAGAGCCTGTACGTACCGGTATTGCGCTGGGCTCTGTCGAATCGCTGGATGGTGGTCGCAATTGCGGCGCTCGGCCTTAGCATTGGCGTCGCAGCCGGCAGCCGCTTGGGTTCCGAGTTCCTGCCCGAACTCAACGAGGGATCGATCTGGCTTAACGTCACGCTTGAGCCCAGCGTGTCAATTAGCGAAGCGCAACTGCAGGCCGGCCGCCTGCGTGAACTGGTACGGCGCACCCCGGAGGTTGAGGGAATCGTCTCAAAGCTCGGCCGTCCGGAAGATGGTACCGATCCAAAAATTGCCAGCCAGATCGAAGCGCTGGTCGACCTGTACGAGGAAAAGGACTGGCGTGCCGGCTGGACCAAAAAAAATGATCCTCGCCGACATTGAACGCAATCTGTTGACCATACCCGGCATCAACGTCACATTCTCGCAGCCAATCCGCGACAACGTGCTCGAATCGATCTCGCAAATTGACGGCCAGATTGTGATCAAGATTACCGGTGAAGACTTGGGGACTCTGCGCAGTTATGGTCTGAGTATTTTACGGTCGGTAAAAGGCGTCGACGGGGTGGCGCGGGCGTTCATCGACCGCGACGGCCTGCTGCCGCAGTATCAGATCGAAATTGATCGTGCCCGCGCAGCCCGCTACGGTCTGACGGTCGAAGCCGTTCAGGACGTCATTCAGACGGCTCTGGCGGGCCGCGAGGTCAGCTACGTTTGGGAAGGCCAACGCAAGTTCGCGATTGTTGTCCGGCTGCCGGATGCCGATCGAAGTCTGTCGCGCATCAAGGAAATTGTCATCGCTACGCCGACCGGTGCTTATTTGCCGCTGCAGGAAATCGCCAGCTTCAACACCACCAGCGGCG
>JANORY010000376.1:0-5431 GCA_031415535.1 Burkholderiales bacterium
GTGTGCGTGGGTCGTCCAGATCTTGGAGCCGTTGATGAGGTAGTCATCGCCGTCGCGTTCCGCGCGGGTCTTGAGCGACGCCAGATCGGAACCGGCACCGGGCTCTGAGTAGCCCTGACACCAGTAGTCTTCACCGGACAAAATACGCGGTAAGTAATAAGCCTTTTGTTGTGGGCTGCCAAAACCAATGATGACCGGGCCGACCATTTGAATGCCCAGCGGAAACAGATGGGGAGCACCGGCAGACGCACATTCCTGCTCGAAAATCAGCCGTTGTGTTGAGCTCCAGCCAGTGCCGCCATATTCTTTAGGCCACGCCGATGCGACCCAGCCGCGACGATGCAGGGCACGCTGCCAGGTACCGGTGATCTCCGGTTCTGCAAACACGCTCGGCGTCAGCGATTGCGCATGGCGGATCGAGTCGGGCAAGTTGGTCGCGATAAAGTGTCGCGCCTCTTCACGAAACGCATGTTCTGCAGCGCTGAAGTCAAGGTTCATGCGGCCACCTCAAACGCGGCCATTTCAAGGGCGCGGCTGCGTAAATAGGTAAATTGTTCCTGGGCAAGATGTCGGTTCGATCCGAACGACATTTCGAAAGCCAGCAGTTGCTTGAAGTACGCGCCAATGTTCAACTCCTCGGTGACACCCATGCCACCGTGTAATTGAATCGACTGCTCAGCGACCAGCCGCGCCGCGCGCGACACCTTTAACTTGGCGGCATTGGCCGATGCGGTATCGCCCAGCAGGGCGGCCCGAAAAGCGATCGCGCTGGCTTCCTCGCAAGCGATCGCCATATCGACCAGTCTATGCTTGATCACCTGGTTGGCGGCCAACGGCCGACCGAACTGCTGGCGGGTTTTGGTGTAACTGACTGTCGCATCCAGTGCGGCGCGCATGCAGCCCGAGGCTTGAGCGGCGGCGAACACCACTGCGCGCTCGTTGGCGCTGCGTATCAAGGCGGCAATCGAATTGACATGATTCGGGCCTGGCTGCCCAGTCAACTGGTGCTCGACGCTCACCGCGACTTGGTGCAGGGTCAAATCGCCAGCCTGACTACCATCGATCAAACCGTAGGGAGTGAGCTTCAACCCGACAGCGCTAGCGGGCACCACGAACAGCGCGGCATCGCCTTGCGTAGACCCCGGGCCGCTCGCGGACACAGTGGCCGTGACCAAAAAGTAATCTGCCGAGCCTGCCGAACGGACCAGGGTTTTGACGCCTGATAATAGCCAGTTGTCTTGGTGGCGCAGTGCTTGAACCGTCACTGGGCCCGGCGTGAGTCTGGAGGCTGGTTCGTCGTGCGCGAAGGCAAAGACTGACGTGCCGCTGATCAGCTCGGTCAACCAAGCAGATTGTTGTTTGGTCGTGGCCAGGCGTTCCAACAAATATCCGCACAATACGATCGATGTTCCGTAGGGCTCAAGTACCAGGACTCTGCCGAATTCCTGTGCCAGGATTGCCATTTCGACCGCACCGGCACCCAAGCCGCCGTGCTCGATCTCAAAGGGCAGCGACAACCAGCCGAACTCTGAAAAGTCGGCCCACACGCCCGGGTCCCAGCCCTTTGGATTGGCCAGGTACCGATGACGGTCAGCAAAACTGTAGCGTTGTGTCAGGTAGCGCTCGGCGCTATTTTTGAGTAGCAGTTGCTCGTCGGTGAAGGTCAGATCCATGGGGCTCTTCGTCGAGTTGTTTATTCAACGATTGTAGGCGCACCGAACCCTCGCAATCAGGCTGGCACGAACTTCAGAGCGACCCCATTATTGCAATAGCGCTTTTTGGTGGGCGCTGGGCCGTCGTCGAATAAATGACCGTGATGGCCGCCACAGCGCGCGCAGTGATATTCGGTACGCGGCAAAATTAGTTTGAAGTCACGGCTGGTTTCGAAGACACCAGGCAAAGTATCGAAGAAACTCGGCCAACCGGTGCCGCTCTCAAATTTCATGGCCGAATCAAACAGCGCCAATTCGCAGCCGGCGCACTGGTAGGTGCCTTTGCGCTTTTCGGCATTCAAAGCACTGGTGCCAGCGCGTTCCGTGCCTTCCTTACGCAGCACTTTGTAGGCCTCCGGCGACAGAAGCTTGCGCCATTCATCATCGGTTTTGGAAATCTTCTCAATCGGCCGTTTCTCGATGATGAGCTTTTCCGGCGTCGGTGCCTGTGCCTGTGCCTGTGCCTGCGCCCGCGCCTGGTTCGAGCGGCCAGCAAGCGCAATTGAAGCAATGGCGGTGGCGCTCAAGGAGTGCAGATAGCTGCGTCGATCCATGGTTCTAGTCCTTTACTCAAATAAGGCTGAATGTCTCTGAGTCTGGTCAGTTGCGCTCACCTTACTGTGACTGCCAGTCATTAGCGTGACAAGTTTGCCTTGCCTTTGCCCGTAAACGGTAACATGGCACTCCCGAATTCCTTGAAAGGACATCATGATGCCTGCGGTACTTCGTGACTGGCACCAGGTCGTAGCGTCGCGTGATATGGCCGCGCTCGATCGCCTGTTGGCCGATGATGTCGTCTTCCATTCACCGGTGGTGCACACCCCGCAACGCGGCAAGTCCCTCACCCGCCAGTATCTGACGGCGGCGATGCAGGTGTTGGGTGGTCCGGGCTTTCGCTATGTTCGAGAAGTCTGGTCGGACACCGATGCGGTGCTTGAGTTTGTCAATGAGATGGACGGCATCACCCTGAACGGCGTCGACATGATTCGCTGGAATAGCGATGGCCAGATCGTCGATTTCAAGGTCATGATTCGGCCGTTGAAGGCAGTCAACCTGTTGCACCAAAAAATGGGCGAAATGTTGCAGCCCGCTGGCAAAGCATGACGCTACAAACCCCGCTCGCGCCCGACCAGAAGCAGCCTCTTGAACCGATCTACGTGATTTCACCGTCCGGCGCGGTGACTTCGGACGCTCGGCTCGATTCCGCCACCTCCAATCTGCAGCGGGTCGGTTTTCAAGTGAAGCTGGATCGCGCCGTGCGCAGCCAGTATCAGCGATTTGCCGGCCGCGATGAAGTGCGAACCGCCGCCTTCGATCGTGCGGCCGCTCAAGCCGCGAAGATTGTGATGATTTCACGCGGCGGCTACGGTCTGACCCGTTACCTGGATCGATTGAATTATCAGGCGCTGGCGCGCGCTGACAAAAAATGGGTTGGCTTCTCGGATTTCACCGCGTTTCAGTTAGCGATGCTGGCCAAGGCCGGGGCGGTGACTTGGGCCGGTGCTACGCTACTCGAAAGTTTTGGCGCCGCGAACTTCGACGATATTGATGCGAATACTTTGGATGCGTTCTCGGAGGCGATGAATGGCAGCTTGGAAATTTTAGGTTTTAACTACCAGGGGCCGAAGGAAGTAGATGTCCGCGGCGTGCTGTGGGGCGGTAATCTCGCTATGATCTGTAATCTTCTGGGTACCGAATATTTCCCGAAGGTGCGAAACGGTATTCTGTTCATTGAAGACGTGAACGAACATCCGTACCGCATCGAACGCCACTTGACGCAACTATTGCATGCCGGCGTACTGGATGCTCAAAAAGCCATCGTGCTCGGCTACTTCAACGGCTACCGGCTGTCCGACCATGATCGCGGATTTGACCTGCCGGCGGTGATCAAACGCTTGCGCAGCCTGACCAAGACGCCGATTTTGTCCGGACTGCCGTTCGGGCACACGATCGCCGACGAACGGAACCGTTACAGCACCCGTCTGACCCTGCCGCATGGCGCTCGCGTAGGCCTGGCGACCGAAGGCCGAACCTGTTATCTGGTCTTGCCCCATGAGCATTGAGCAAGCATCGCTGCAGCGATGCTTGCCAGGAGTAGTGCTCGCTTGAATCCGCCGCGCTACCTGTTGCCGGTCATTACGTTAGCGCAATTACTCAGCACCTCGCTCTGGTTCGCCGTCAATGGCGTCATGCCCGATCTGCAGCGTGGCCTGGGGTTTTCGGATTCGGCAATCGGCTGGCTGACCTCATCGATTCAGCTCGGATTCATTGCCGGTACCTTGTGTTTCTCGGTATTGATGATCTCGGATCGGTTCTCGATGCGCTGGGTGTTTCTGGTCTGCGCGCTGCTCGGTGCTGGCTTTAATCTGGCCGCAATTGTGCTGCCGAGTTTGCCCGTAGAGAGCCGAGGCGCTGCCTTGATCGCCTTGCGATTTGCCACCGGCTTTTGTCTGGCTGGAATCTATCCGGTCGGCATGAAGCTGGCGTCGAGTTGGTATCAGAAGGGCCTCGGTGCGGCCCTTGGATTCCTGGTCGGCGCACTGGTGGTGGGAACCGCCTTGCCGCATTTGCTGCGTGCGCTCGGGGCGAGCTGGGCTTGGCAGAACGTGATGATCGTCACCTCGGCATTAGCCGTTGCTGGCGGACTGTTGGTCGCCTGGCTTGCACCGGACGGACCGCATCTGCTGCGCGGCGCGCGCATCAGTCCAAAGGCGCTACTGGTAATTGTGCGCGATCCGAAAGTACGCGCTTCGGCGTTTGGCTACTTCGGCCACATGTGGGAGCTTTATGCGTTTTTTGTTCTGACGCCAGTCATGATTGCAGCCTACCTGAATACCAGTGTCAGCCGCGCGGTTTCGCTGCTGAGTTTCTATGTCATCGCGGTCGGTGGTGTCGGCTGTGTGCTGGGCGGCCTGGTCGCGCGGCGTTATGGTAGTGCCCGGGTGGCCGCGTTCTTGCTGGCCTGCAGCGGCTTGTGCGCGCTGCTGTCGCCGTGGATGCGCGACGCCCCCTGGTGGCTGTTCGCAATCTGGCTGCTGGTGTGGGGAACCACCGTGTCGGCAGATTCACCGCAGTTCAGCACGCTAACCGCGCAGAACGCGCCGCGCGAGGTGGTCGGCAGCGTGCTGACCTTTGTAAACTGCCTGGGATTCATGATCACCGTCATCAGCATTCAGTTAATGACCGAGTTGAGTCTGAAGTACTCGCCCTGGCCGGTGTTACCCTTGTTGGCGATCGGCCCAGCCCTTGGCGTACTGGCGATGTGGCCCTTGCTGAAGAGCCGAGCATGATTGCCATCGAGTTGCTGGAACACCGCGATGTAGTGATTGCCGGCGCGATTCTGGAACTGCTGGTCCAGGGGCACGCCCGGGAAGCCGCGCTGTTAAAGCGTGCGCGCCATTCAAGACTGCTGCCGACGGTTGACGAGATCATGGCGAGCAGCCACTTCTATCTGGGCGCGCTGAGCGCCAGTATAGTGAGCGGCAGTACCGTGAGCGGCAGTACAGTGAGCGGCAGTACAGTGAGCCGCAGCAAATCGAGCGGCAGAAAATCGAGCAGCAGTAAAACGACTCGTCGCCAATTGGCAGGAACGGTTGGCGTGGGACCGGATGATGAGCCAGGGCAGATTGCCGTTCTAACCCTGACAGTAGATGCTGACTACCAAAGACAAGGGATTGCCAGGCTTTTGATGCTCGAAGCGTTTCGGCTTGGTGCGGGTG
>JANORY010000377.1:0-2053 GCA_031415535.1 Burkholderiales bacterium
GCAAACGGCACGCCGGTGAACACCAGCAGTCCATCCTTTACGTTGTTAAACATCGCAAACAACAGCATAAATACTAGCAGCAGGGCGACAGGAACCACAATCTGCAGACGCTTTGCCGCTGATTGCATTTGCTCGAAGGTACCGCCCCAGGTGGTCCAATAGCCGGTCGGCACTTTTACTTCGGCCTCCAGCCGGGTCTGCGCTTCGACCACGAAAGAACCGATATCACGTTCGCGCACATTAGCGGTCACTACCACCCGGCGCTTGCCATTCTCGCGGCTGATCTGGTTCGGGCCGGGCGCAATCGCAAAGCTGGCAACATCACCCAAGCGAACATAGGCTGCTGCTCGACTACTGCCTTCGGCGGCAGGCAAACGGATCGGCAGTAACTTGATGGCTTCGGTGTCGGTGCGCAGCGATTCGGGCAAGCGAATGATGATGTCAAAACGCCGATCGCCCTGGAAGACAATACCCGATTCGCGCCCCCCGACCGCTATCGAAAGTACATCCTGTACATCGGCGACATTCAAGCCGAGCCGCGCAATCTTCGTGCGGTCGATGCTCACGGTGAGCATCGGCAGGCCGGTGGTCTGTTCGACCTTTACGTCTTGGGCACCCTGAATTGTGCTCAATACCCGGGATATCTGTTCGGCGGTCCGGTTCATAACCTCCATTTCATCGCCGAAGACCTTCACTGCAACGTCGCTGCGCACTCCTGAAATCATCTCGTTAAAACGCATTTGTATCGGTTGGGTGAACTCGTAGTTATTGCCTGGCAACTTTTCCAGGGCTTCCTGAATCGCCTTGACGAGATCGACCTTGGTTCGTTTTGGGTCTGGCCATTCCGATTGCGGTTTGAGCATGACAAAATTGTCAGCAACGTTGGGTGGCATGGGATCGGTTGCAACTTCAGCGGTTCCGATCTTCGTGAAAATTCGCTCTACTTCTGGAAAGGTCTTCACGACCCGTTCGAGTTGGCCCTGCATTTCTATCGCCTGTGTCAGACTGGTGCCTGGAATGCGCAGGGCATGTAAGGCGATGTCGCCTTCATTCAGGCTCGGGATGAACTCGCTGCCCATTCGCGTCGCCAGCAAGGCGCTCAAGGCCAGGGAAACTCCGGCCAGAGTCAGCATGATCGATTTATTAACCATCGCCCAACTGAGCATCGGGCGATAGCCAGCCTTGGCCCAGCGCATCAGGCGGTTCTCCTTTTCGCCTACTTTTCTGCCGATGAATAATGCGACCGCAGCGGGAATGAAGGTGACCGAAAGAATCATGGCGCCGACCAGCGCCGCCACGACAGTAAAGGCCATCGGGTGAAACATCTTTCCTTCGACACCCGTCAGCGCAAAGATCGGCAAGTACACCACCATGATGATGAGTTGACCAAAAATCAACGGACGCCGGGACTCCTTGGCAGCGGCAAACACTTCCTCGAAACGTTCGGCGCGCGTTAGATCACGGCCCAGCCTGTCTTGCGTGTGCGCCAGTCGACGGACACAGTTTTCAACGATCACCACCGCGCCATCAATGATGATGCCGAAATCGAGCGCGCCCAGACTCATCAGATTTGCGCTCACCTTGTTGCTCACCATGCCGGTGAAGGTGAACAACATGGCTAGCGGAATCACCAGCGCGGTAATGATCGCGGCGCGAACATTGCCCAGGAACAGGAACAAAACGGTGACCACCAGGAGGGCGCCTTCAAGGAGGTTCTTCTTCACCGTGCCGATCGCCTTGTCGACCAGTACCGTGCGATCGTAAACCGTCTGCGCAATGACCCCCTTGGGCAGCGAGCGATTGATCTCGACCATTTTTTTGTCGACGGCGCGTGACACCGTGCGGCTGTTCTGGCCGATCAGCATAAAGACGGTGCCCAGTACCACCTCACGACCATTTTCGGTGGCGGCGCCGCTGCGCAGGTCTTTGCCTATGACTAAACTGGCGACATCCCTGATCTTGACCGGTACGCCTTGCGGTGCACCGATGACGATGTTGCCAATATCCTCCAGGTTGGCGACCTGGCCGGGGGCGCGAATCAGATATTGCTCGC
>JANORY010000378.1:0-2427 GCA_031415535.1 Burkholderiales bacterium
CGCAGGCGATCCTGGCCGGCACACCCGGGGCAACCTGGGGAATCATTCTGATGCTGGTTTCGCTGGCCTTTTTCATCATCGGCTTCACGATGGGTGGTTTGAACTATGTGGTGACGGTCTTGCAGGCACGCACTCGCGGCATGACCATGATGCGTCTGCCTTTGACGGTCTGGGGCATATTCACCGCCACTGTACTCGCACTGTTCGCATTTCCTGCCCTGTTCGTCAGCGCCATCATGATGATCCTCGATCTGACCATGGGCACCAGTTTTTTCATGCCCGCCATCGTCTCCTTAGGCAAGCAGGCGACTCATTCGGGCGGCAGTCCAGTGTTGTTTCAACACCTGTTCTGGTTTTTCGGCCATCCAGAGGTTTATATCGTCGCTTTGCCGGCCTTCGGCATAGTCTCCGACCTGATCAGTATCAACGCCCGCCGTAACATCTTCGGTTACCGGATGATGGTCTGGGCGATCGTCGGCATCGGCGGTCTCAGTTTTATCGTCTGGGCGCACCACATGTACGTCAGCGGAATGAACCCGTACTTTGGTTTCTTCTTCGCCACCACGACCTTGATCATCGCGGTTCCGACCGCGCTGAAGGTTTATAACTGGGTGCTGACCTTATGGCGCGGCAATATTCAAATGAATGTGCCAATGATGTTTGCGATCGGCTTCGTCTTCACCTTCATCAATGGCGGACTGACCGGCTTGTTCCTGGGCAATGTTACGGTCGATCTGCCGCTGTCCGACACCATGTTTGTTGTTGCGCACTTCCATATGGTGATGGCGATTGCGCCGATTCTCGTCGTGTTCGGAGCGATTTATCACTGGTACCCGAAAATCACCGGCCGCATGCTAAATGACACGATGGGGAAATTTCACTTCTGGGTCACCTTCATCGGCAGTTACTGCATCTACTACCCAATGCATTACCTTGGTTTTCTCGGCGTGCCGCGCCGCTACTATGCCATCAAGGGCACCAACTTCATTCCGGAATCCGCGCAGACCCTGAATGCCGGCATCACCATTGCCGCGCTGATCGTTGGCGTTGTTCAACTGGTGTTTCTGTACAACCTGATCTGGAGCTATTTCAGGGGTAAGCCGTCCGGCCCCAACCCCTGGAATGCCACTACCCTGGAATGGCAAACCGCCGATACCCCACCCAAACATGGCAACTTCGGTGAGCAGTTGCCGGTGGTCTATCGCTGGGCGTACGACTACAGTGTGCCAGGCGCAGCCCAGGACTTCATTCCGCAAAACGTGCCACCGAAAGATGTCCCGCTGCAAGCGGCTGGCGGCCGCAGCGGCGGCAAGCACTGAACCACGGGAGCGCTGCAACATGGGAATTTACCAGGCATTGACAGCCAAGCCCTGGCTCGCCGAACAGGGCGTGGCCGACAACCAATACGCGGGCGGTGTCGATACCGAACCCGTCAAGAAACTCATGCTGCGGATATTCCTCGGCGTGGTCGCGACCCTGTTCATGCTGATGGTGGTCGCCTATGGCGGGCGCATGGCTTATGAAGACTGGCGTCCGGCACCACAACTGCGACTGCTGTGGGCCAATACGCTGGTTCTATTCTTGGGTAGCGTGGCCTTGCAGTGGGCGCTGTACGCGGTGCGCCAGCGGCGAATCGACACAATGCGCATTGCGCTGCTGGCGGCAGGCGCACTCACGATTGTGTTTTTGTTCGGCCAGATGCTGGCCTGGAAACAACTGAGTGCCATGGTGAACTTCGACATGGCGAATCCGGCGATTGGTTTCTTCTACATGATCACCGGCGTTCACGGCCTGCATCTGCTGGGCGGTCTGGTGGCTTGGGGCCGGGCAATCACCCGAGTGTGGGGTAATTTCGATACTGAAAAAATGCGCCAGAGTGTCGAGCTGTGTGCGCTTTATTGGCACTTTTTATTGCTCGTTTGGGTGGTCCTGTTTGTGCTGCTGTTTACCGGCAACAACTTGGATCTTTTGTTGAAGCTCTGTGGGATCAGATAGACAGGCCGATATGAACACCTTGCACCACGCTGCTCCACAAGTACTCGCTGAACCACCGGTACTGGCTCCTGGTATGGAAGGATTTGTCGCCGACTGGTCATCGGATCAACGCACCTTCAAGACAGCGCCGTGGGGCAAGGCGATGATGTGGATCTTCCTGGTCAGCGACACCTTCATCTTCAGTGCCTTCCTGATCTCCTACATGACCGTGCGCATGTCCACCACAGAGCCGTGGCCCAACTCGAGTGAAGTGTTCGCCCTGACCCTGTTCGGTAGCAAGGTTCCGCTGGTGCTCATCGCAATCATGACCTTCATTCTGATCAGCAGCAGCGGTACGATGGCCATGGCGGTGAATTTCGGCTATCGGAAAGATCGTCGCACCACTTTTTACCTGTTGATGGCGACTGCCTTGTTGGGGGCCTCATTCGTCGG
>JANORY010000379.1:0-3898 GCA_031415535.1 Burkholderiales bacterium
GCACTCTGCACGCCATTTAGCAAGAGTCCGATTCCGCCAGCGAAAACACCGAAGCGGGTATCGGTGCTGGCATTAACGACGGGCAAGACTTTGGTCATCGGATAAGTTGGTGGCAACCTTGCCCGCGGTTGGGCCGGTCGGCTTGGGGCCCAGCAGTTCCGGTTCGGGCAATGGCGGGCGCAGCATCGCGGAGAGATCATCAATCGCCAAGGACTTGCGTAATTGCTTGAACACAGCCGTTTCCAAGGCTTGCAGCGTAACGGGTTTGATCAGATAAGTGTCGCAACCGGCCAAGGCGCCGCGCGCCAAGTCAAAAGCCGACGACCTGCTGGTCAGCAGGATGATCGGAATCTGTCGAAATTGTCGATTTCGCTTGATCAACCGGGTTAATTTGTAGCCGTCCATGTCGGGCATGACCACATCGAGCAAGATCAGATCGAAATAGTGTTCTGCAAGACTTTTCAAGGCTTCGGCACCACTGCTGACAACTTCACAGGCCAGACCCATGCGTTGCACTGCGCCGGTCAGTTGTTGCCTGACCGTCGGACTGTCATCGACCACCAGTACCCGCAGTTGCTGCGGTGCCGGCGGACTCAAATGCGATTTCGGGAAGGGCAGCAAGTTCGAGGTCGGCGCCGGCAGCACTGGCAGCACCGGCAGGTCGAGTTTGGGCAACGGTGGCGGCCGCGGCGAGGAACGTATTGGCGGCGCAGTTTTGAGCGGTTCGGCAGCGGTTGCCGCGTCTGGCCTTGCGAGTTCCGCCGCGGACTCAAGTTCAGTGGCAAGCGGCGCTGGTGCTTTGGCTGGCGGTTCAGCGGAAACTGTTGGTACTACCTGTGCCGCCGACACCAACGCATCAAATATGTCCGCAGCAGCGACTTTATCCGCAGCAAGCTCGTTGTCCACCACAACATCGAATTTATCCGCAGCAAGCGCTTGATCGGCGGCAGCAACTGTATCAACCGTCGCAATTTTATCTGCCGCAACGACCGTCGCAAGAACCGTCGCCGGTGCCGGCGTTGGCACTTGAACGGTTTCCTGGCGCTGCAGCTCAAGCTCAACCACCCGATTCAATATGGGCAACAACTGCAAGGTCAGTCGATCAATTGAAATCGCATGACGAGCCGCACCCGGTGCGCCGCGAGGTACCGCCGCAATCACCGGAATCGAGCGCGTGCCGGTACGAACCGCCGACACGGCTCGCACGCCCTCGGCGTCGTTGGTGTTGGCGATCAATATATCAATCGACTCCGGATCTGCGCCCGGAGCCAAGACGAACTCAAATCGGTTGTACTGGCTATGCTTGAAAACGATTTCAATCAGGCGCCAGTCGCGCGGGTCAAGACCCGCCGCACCGATTCGGTAGACCGGTTTTACTGTCTGCATTGTGTTGAATCATTGCCGGTCCGACTGGCGGAGCAGCATCCGTGCATGCGTAAAACCTATATTGTCACACTATGCCGTCGTTCGGCGCACTTCGAGCGCCATCAAGGCTCGCTGGGCGGGCGGCCGTGGCTTTGTGTCTACAGTTGACGTTGCCGTGATAGCATCTTTTCAGATAGTTACCAGTGCAGCGATGAGCCAAAAAGACTTTTACGGATTTGATACCCTCAGTGTCCACGCCGGTGCCTCACCCGAGAAAAACGCGGGTTCCCGGGCAACGCCAATCTATCTTTCGACCGCCTTTGTGTTCGAGGATTCGGACCACGCTGCGGCATTGTTCAATATGGAGCAAGCCGGTCATGTCTATTCGCGGATCAGTAACCCCACCGTCGCCGTACTTGAGGAGCGAATCGCAGCGCTCGAAAGCGGGGTCGGTGCGGTAGCCACGGCCAGCGGACAGGCGGCGCTGCATCTGGCGATCGCCACCATTGCCTGCGCCGGTTCGCACATTGTTGCCTCGCGCGCCTTGTACGGTGGCTCGCACAATTTGTTGCACTACACCTTGCGCCGCTTTGGAATCGAAACCAGCTTCGTAGATCCGCGCGATGTCGACGCATGGCGCGCGGCGATCCGGCCCAATACCCGCATGCTATTCGGTGAAACCCTGGGCAATCCTGGCCTTGATGTGCTCAACATTCCACTCATTGCCCAGCTCGCGCATGACCATAAATTGCCGTTGCTGGTCGACTCAACCTTCACCACGCCGTATCTCATCAAACCGGTCGATATGGGTGCCCATCTGGTATACCACTCGGCGACCAAATTCCTGTGCGGACACGGCACCGTACTCGGCGGCTTGCTGGTTGATTCGGGACAATTTGATTGGACCAGCTCGAACCGGTTTCCTGAAATGACTGAGCCCTACGAAGGCTTTCACGGCATGGTGTTCGCCGAGGAGTCAACCGTGGCGCCGTTTCTGTTGCGCGCTCGTCGCGAAGGCTTGCGTGATTTCGGTGCCTGCATGAGTCCGATGAACGCTTTTCAGATTATTCAGGGCGTCGAAACACTGTCGATCAGAATGCAGCGCCATGTCAGCAACGCCATGACGATTGCCGAATTCCTGTCGGCGAATCCGATGGTGCAACGAGTTTCCTACCCCGGATTGCCGACCCACCCAGACTACACGTTGGCAAAAACATTAATGCCGCGTGGCTGTGGCGCGGTGTTCAGCTTCGATCTGAAGGGCGATCGTGCCGCCGGGCGGCGCTTTGTTGAAGCGCTGCAAATCTTTTCGCACCTGGCCAACGTCGGCGATGCGCGCTCGCTGGTCATACACCCGGCCTCAACCACCCACTTCAGGATGGATAACGCGGCACTCGCCGCCGCCGGCATTGGCGAGGGCACGCTGCGCTTATCGATCGGTCTGGAAGACAGCGACGATCTAATTGCCGACTTGAAGCGCGCGTTCAAGATTGCGGCGAAGGGTTCCTGAACATGTGGATTGACCTTGACGCCAAACCTGGTGGGGCACCCAAAGGCGCTCGCGCCTTTGCCTACACCGGTGGCAAATCCTTCGATACAACCCGACCGGTTATTGTGTTTGTTCATGGCGCTCAGCTCGATCACAGCGTCTGGATCCTGCAGTCGCGTTATCTTGCGCATCATGGTTTTTCGGTGCTGGCCATTGATTTGCCTGGCCATGGTCGAACCGAAGCACCGGCCATGGCCAGGGTAGAAGACATGGCGGCTTGGCTGGTTCGCCTGCTTGAGGTGGTCGGTATTGAACGCGCCACGCTGGTCGGGCATAGTCTGGGCTCGCTGATCGCGCTCGAGGCGTGCGGGCTGGCACCGGATCGCATCGAAAAACTGGTGTTGCTGGGTGCGGCATTTCCGATGCGGGTGTCTGAAGTGCTCTTAAAAGCTGCACGCGACGATGAGCCGGCCGCATTCGACATGATCAACACCTGGTCGCATACCGGCGTGACCCACTCGCCGGGTAGCCCGGGGCCGGGGTTTTCAGTCTTCATCCAGAACCGGCGGCTGATGGAACGACAGAAACCGGGCCTGTTATCGGTAGCGTTTTCAGCGAGCAACGATTACGCCGGTGGCTTCGATCGGGCGCAGGCTATCCATTGTCCGACACTTTTAATCTTGGGCCAAAACGATCAGATGACACCGCTTAAGGCAGGACGCGCGTTGGCCGCCAAAATCAAGAATTCAACCGTGGTCGAAATCGAACACTGTGGACATTCATTGATGAGCGAACGGCCTGACGCCGTGCTGACGGCGCTGAAGGATTTCCTGCCGCAGCCGGTTGCCGCGAAGGCTGCGTCGTGAGCGCCCGCAGCCATTTTTATCGTGCGTTATGGTGCTGAACGCCGCATGGCGCTGAACTCACCGGCCAGTCTGCGCCGCATGATTCAAACCCTTTTTGTGGTGCTGCTGTTGCACTCGTTGGCGTGGGAGCTCTGGTGGGCACCGTTGCGGCCGGGCGGCTCCTGGTTGGCACTCAAAG
>JANORY010000380.1:0-3069 GCA_031415535.1 Burkholderiales bacterium
CGCATCAACACCTGGCGCATTGGCACCTTCCGTTTGCTGACCGTCGGGCTGCGGTGCGTCCGCAACCGATACGCTGTTAACTGATACTACCGGTGCTGACGTGGAGTCATGGTCGCCAGAATCGTCGCTCAAATGGGTTCCCCTAAGGAAGTTTCGGATGTCTGTATTGGCCCTACGGCTGCTGTTACCGGTTCGGCTCCCGATGCCAGTTCGGACGCGGCCCGTTCGAATTTGATCACCCGTTGCTCCAGGGCATCGGCAATCTCCGTGGAATTCTCCAAAGTCGGCAGCTCTTGCAACGATCGAAGGCCCAGATCGTCGAGGAACTTTTTAGTAGTTGCAAGCAACTCCGGCCGGCCGATCACGTCCTTGTGACCAATCGCCTCAACCCAACCGCGCTCTTCGAGCATTTTGACGACCGGCGACGAGACCGATACGCCGCGAATTTCTTCTATGTCCCCACGGGTTACCGGCTGGCGGTACGCAATGATCGCCAGCGTTTCCATGACGGCACGGGAATATCGGGGCGGCCGGTCTGGATTCAGCCGCTGCAAATAATCGGCAACTTCAGGGGCCGTTTGGAAACGCCAGCCACTGGCAAGTAGCACCAGTCGAACACCTCGGTCCTGCCAGTCCAGTCGAATCTCATCGAGCAGGGCGGTGACCAATTCAGCCGATAACTCATCGTCAAAAAGGCGCCGCAGCTCGCTCACGGCCAGGGGCTGATGTGCGCTTAACAGCGCGGCTTCAATAACAATTTTGGCTTGTGCGAATTCCATCCGCCGGTCGACTGGCGGTTGCCCGCGCGCCGTTAAGGTCAATTTCAAGGTGTAAAAACGGTGGTGCCGCGCTCTCGATCCTGCCTGGGTCCCGATACCTCTGGACTCTCGCGACAGAATAACTCAGGGAACCGTTTTTACGGGCTATGCTGCTTTAGCTTGTTTGCTTTGGGCTAATTTGCTTGAGCTGGTCTGCTTAGGCTAACTTATCAGGGAATTTGGTTGCGGGGGCAGGATTTGAACCTGCGACCTTCGGGTTATGAGCCCGACGAGCTGCCAGACTGCTCCACCCCGCGTCTGAACCCGAGAGTATATACGAACATCGGACGCAAGTGCTCAAAGAGCGCTGGTACACTCGCTTTCGACGCTTTTTACTGTGAGTATGGCAGCATGAATTTTTGCTCGAACTGCGCGCACCCGGTGAACCTTACCGTCCCACCGGGCGATAACCGGGCGCGCTATTGCTGCTCCGCCTGCAATGCGATTCACTACCAGAACCCTCGGGCCGTGGTTGGTACTGTGCCGGTCAAGGGCACTCAGGTCTTGTTATGCAAGCGCGCAATCGAGCCACGCTACGGTTTCTGGACCCTGCCGGCCGGGTTTATGGAGAACGGCGAGACCACTGGCGAAGGTGCCTGCCGCGAAACGCTCGAAGAAGCTGGTGCCAGGGTCGAATTGCAAGGCTTGTATTCAGTGATCGACGTTCCTCATGTTGATCAGATACATCTTTTTTTTCGGGCGCAATTGCTCAATACCGATTTCGACCCCGGCACCGAGAGTCTGGAAGTGCAGTTATTCGACGAGGCCGACATTCCGTGGCATGAAATCGCCTTCAGGACCGTAGCGCAGACCTTGCGTTGGTACTTCGAGGATCGTGCGGCACCGAAACCCGACTTCATCTTGCGTACCACCAGCCTGCATTTCGATCGCAAGGCCTGACGAGCGGTTCATCGGAGCACCGCGCTATCATGTTTCGTCGACCCAAACTTCGATGGATCTCAGTTGATGAGCCGCTACCCAACGCTCGGTCAGCGCTCAGCGAGCCAGAAGGTTTGTTAGCGGCGGGTTCAGACTTGTCCGCCGAACGACTGTTCGAGGCCTATCGAAAAGGCATTTTCCCGTGGTACAGCGAGGGTCAACCCGTGCTCTGGTGGTCGCCCGACCCGCGCATGGTGTTGTTCGTCGAGGAATTTTCGCCTGCCAAGTCACTGCAAAAGAAAATTCGGCAGGTATTCAGAACCGGCAACTGGTCGGTCTCGATCGATCAGGCCTTTGATCGGGTCATGCGCGAATGCTCGATATCGCGGCCGGGCCAGAACGGCACTTGGATCACCGAGGACATCATTCGAAGTTATGTCGGATTGCACCATCGCGGCTTCGCGCACTCGGTGGAAATTTGGCACAACACGGAATTGATTGGTGGGCTCTACGGTGTCGCCATCGGGCAAATGTTCTTTGGTGAATCGATGTTTGCCCGGCGCTCCGA
Source organism: Burkholderiales bacterium (assembly GCA_031415535.1). Taxonomy (GTDB): domain Bacteria; phylum Pseudomonadota; class Gammaproteobacteria; order Burkholderiales; family Burkholderiaceae_E; genus JANLTP01. The sequence goes on from JANORY010000380.1 coordinate 2,266, forward strand.
TGCCTCGAAAATTGCTCTGACGGTATTGATGAATGCACTGCACCAACACCGTTTTCACATGGTAGACTGCCAGCAAGATACTGCCCACTTGGCGTCGATGGGCGCTCGTACTATTTCTCGCGAACTGTTTCTCGAAAAGTTGGAGCGCTTGGTCAGTTTGCCGGGTCCGGATTGGCGCGGTATTCGGCAGTCTGTGCAACTGGGCGTCAGTTGAGGTCGACCGGACCTCATCCAGGAGCCTGCCAGGGTTAACAATGAGTGCGCATGAGTAACCTGAAGGAACTGCCGTTTTCAGCGCTGCAGTTTTATGCGACGGCACCGTACCCGTGCAGTTACCTTTCCGGTCGTCAGGCGCGCTCCCAAGTGGCCACACCGAACCATCTGATCAATTCAGACGTCTATAGCGAGTTGGTCAAGGCCGGCTTCAGGCGCAGCGGCGTGTTCACCTACCGACCGCATTGCGACGGTTGTCGAGCCTGCGTACCGGTTCGCGTGCCGGTCGCGCTGTTCAAGCCAACCCGCAGCCAGTTACGCGGCTTGAAGGCACATAATGGCCTTCGTGTATTGGTGGCACGGCTCGGATTTTCTCCCGAGCACTACGATCTCTACCTCGCCTACCAGTCAATCCGGCATCCGGGTGGCGGTATGGATCAAGACAGTCGCGATCAATACTCGCAATTTCTGTTGCAGAGCAAGATCAATACCCGTCTGGTTGAATTTCGCGAACCCGATGGCAAGTTGCGAATGGTCTCGATCATTGACATCCTTAACGACGGGCTGTCGTCGGTATATACCTTCTTCGAC
>JANORY010000381.1:0-1093 GCA_031415535.1 Burkholderiales bacterium
GCCAACACGATACACGCCACCGCGACCGGCGAAAGCGTTTATTGCGGCCCTGCCGACGACCCGTTTTTTGTTGACCTCGGAGGCATTTTCGACCTCGGCGACGCGCCTCGCCAGTTGAGCGGCCCGGCCCGCGACGGCCTCGCCTGCAAAAACGTGTCGGCCATTTGCCTGCAAATTCCGATTGCGTTTCTGAAAAAGAAAGGCTCCGCGGGTGCGCCCGCAAACATCCTCGACCCCAATTTTGTCATCGGCGTTTGGGCCTCGGCAAGCCGCCGCGAACTGCGCACGCTGACCGCGGGCGGCGAAACGCATTCAGGAAACTGGGTGCAGGTTTCGCGGCTCGGAATGCCGCTGACAAATGAGGCTGTCATTCCAATCGGTTTTAAAGATTATTGGAACTCGATTACGCCGTATCAAGAATTGGCGGACAATTCGATGGATAATTTTTTCTATAACCCGGAACTCGCCCTTTACATGGACGATGCCTTGTTTGGAGGTGCCGTTCCCGCTTTCGGGAAACTTCGGATTCAGAAAAATTCGCTCGGCGCGTTCAATTTTGGCAACGGCGGCGACGGTCTTTTCGGTCTGAAAGGTTCGGCGGCGGTTGCTGGCACGGCCCTCGACGATGCCATTTTCGGCACTCTTTTGTTGCCCGGCCCCGGCAAACCGCGCTCGGTTGACCTTTGGCCGGCGTTCCACACGGGCGTTCCAAATTTCAAACCGTACCAGCTCGCGACCGGCAAAGGCGGCAACCCGCTCGCCGCAGGCAAACCGTTCATCAACAACTTTTTGCCGAACGGCGGCGACATGCTCCGCCTCAACATGGCCACGCCCGTCACGCCGCGCAACGACCCCAATTTCTCGAGCAACGGACTGATTACCGCCGCCGCCATCGGGCTGACTGTGGCTCCGTTCAACACGACCGCGAACCTCGAATTCATCCCCAACATGGATGGTTTTCCGAATGGTCGCCGCCTCGAAGACGACGTGACCCGCATCGAATTGCAGGCCGTCGGCGGCCTGGTACTCGCGGCAATCGGCCTCTGGTACGACGATTACAGCGGCGGCTCACCGGTGACTCCGAAGCTCGTCA
>JANORY010000382.1:0-1261 GCA_031415535.1 Burkholderiales bacterium
TTACTGGATTGGCTCGGCCATTCGGCTCAACGAGGAGCAGTTTGATAAAAACGTGTTTGATGCCCTCAATCACGTCGCCGATAAAATGCAACACCTTGAAAATGAGGAGATTATGCTCGCCATCCGGCTTTCGTGGGAAAAGCGCGGCGGGGCTGCCGGGCGGCTCGAAACCGACGGAATGCAGCCGCCGCCGTTTCTCGAAAACGGATTTTCGAGGCGGCAAAACAGCCGGGCGGACAGCCTCGCAGGCCGAAATCAGGCCTCTTTTCAGAACTCGATGAGCGACTGGGAACTCGTGAAAGTCAGCCAGCTCGTGAATCAGAAAGCGGTTGCCGAGCGCATCAAACTCGCCGTTTTATCGAAGTCGATAAAAGAGGAATTGCTCAATCACGGCCTCGGAATTCCGTACGGCTACGGCATTTATTCGAAGCAGAAAAACAGTTTTGTGGTGCTGAACGACCATTTTGTGGTACTCGACCAATCGACGCAGGTGACGCAGGCGGGCCTCGACAATATTTATTCGTCGCCGTATCGGGTCGCGCTTTTTCGGCAGGACATTGAGTCGCCGGGTTGGCTGATGATTCATTTTCCGGCGCGTTCGTCGGTTGTTTTGGGGCCGGTTCGCTGGATTTTGCTGGCTTCGATTCTGTTTACGGGCCTGATTTTGGGCTGTTTTGCGTACACGATTTGGGTCATTTTCCGGCAGAAAAAGGTGTCTGAAATGAAAACAGACTTCATCAACAACATGACCCACGAATTCAAAACGCCGATTGCGACCATCAGCCTGGCTTCGGACAGCATCACCGCGCCGTCGATTATTTCAAATCCCGACAAAATCCGGCGGTTTGCGGACATTATCCGGCAGGAAAACCGGCGGATGAACTCGCAGGTCGAGAAGGTTTTGCAGATGGCGTTGATTGAAAAACAGGATTTTGAACTGAATGTCAGCCCGGTTGACCTGCATGAAATCATCGCGCAAGCGGTCGGCAATTTCAGTTTGCAAATTGAAAAACGGGAAGGCTCCCTCGAAACGGAGCTGGAGGCCGAGCAGCCAGTCGTGCAGGCCGACCAAACCCACGTTACAAGCATCATCCACAATCTTCTGGATAATGCGAACAAGTATTCACCGGATAAGCCGGAGATAAAAATTCAATCCAGAAATGTAGCTGGCGGCATCGAAATAACGGTCAGCGACCGGGGCCAGGGCATTTCGCGGGAAGCGCGAAAACTGATTTTCGACAAATTTTACCGCGTCCACACC
>JANORY010000383.1:0-1330 GCA_031415535.1 Burkholderiales bacterium
ATGCTCAATTCCATGTCTGACTTTCTCTTCGAGTTCTTCTGTTGGCCAAGCGCTGAAATAGTGAACTTGGCTGCTTATTTATTTCGACGCGGTCTTGTCCGCGTCCGGTGATTTGCGGATCAATTCGTCCTTGATTCTGCCCAGTTGCACCTTGCCCTTGATCCAGCCACGGCTTTCGGCCCACCGAGCGGCCGGAAAAATAATCAGCCCGGTGCCCAACGCGACTATCACGGTGCGCCACAACCCGGGTTCGGTTATCTGTTCGGCGATGGTGGCCGTCAGCATGACCGCCAAAACGGTCACCACCAACAGGAAAGCGAAGCCGCGCGCGCTCACGATTTTCGGGGTTCTTTTTTCTTGAACATCTCAAGCATCCGGCGTGTGACCAGGAAGCCGCCGAACACGTTGACCGCTGCCAGCGCAACGGCTGCAACCCCCATGAATTTGCCGAGTGTGGTTTCGGTCAATGAAGCGGCCAACATGGCACCGACAATAATGATCGCTGAAATGGCATTGGTCCCCGCCATCAAGGGCGTATGCAGCGCCGGCGTGACGTTCCAGACGACGTGATAACCGACGTAAATGGCGAGCACAAAAATAATCAGATTAATGACGGTGGGGCTGACGGCTTCCATCGAAGTCTCCGGGTGAATTCAAGTACGCAGAAGTTGACCGTCGCGGCACATCAGGCAGGCTTTGACGATGTCATCTTCCAGATTGACGGTGAGCTTGCCTTCCTTGTCGATAACCAGCTTCAGGAAGTCGATGACGTTGCGGGCGTAGAGGGCTGACGAATCGGCCGCGACCAGCGACGCCAGATTGGTCGCGCCGACAATCTGCACGCCGTGTTTCTCGACAATTTTGTTGACCTCGGACACCTCACAGTTGCCGCCTTGCTCAACCGCCATGTCAATGATCACCGAACCCGGCTTCATCGATTTGACCATTTCTTCGGTCACTAAAATGGGTGCCTTGCGGCCCGGAATCAGCGCCGTGGTAATGACAATATCGGCTTGTTTGATGCGCTCGGCCACAGCCATGCCTTGGCGCTTGAGCCAGGCAGCGGGCATCGGTCGTGCATATCCACCACTGCCCTTGGCAATTTCACGTTCTTCGTCGGTTTCGAACGGCACATCAATGAACTTGGCACCGAGCGATTCAACCTGTTCCTTGACCGGCGGGCGAACGTCGGAGGCTTCAATCACGGCACCCAGACGCTTGGCCGTGGCAATCGCCTGCAGGCCGGCGACGCCGACACCGAGGATCACCACGCGAGCGGCCTTCACCGTGCCGGCGGCTGTCATCAACATCGGGAAAAAGCGCTGGTACT
>JANORY010000384.1:0-4298 GCA_031415535.1 Burkholderiales bacterium
CGCCAATATCACCAACAACACCGAGGCCAGCCCGATTGACCTGCCCGATGGCACGGTGATGTTTTGCGGTACCGTTGCGGCCAAAGGCGGCGTTCGTCCGGCGTCGCAATTTCATATGGAACTCTTCGATCCGGTGCTTGATCGGCGCATCAGCCATCGTTATCGGATTGAAGTGTTGCCAATTATCCGTTAGGGAAAGTCTTCATTGAGTACAGCACTGAGTTCAATTTCGCCGTTCAAGCTCGCCTGGTTATTGTTCAAACGCGATTGGCGTGGCGGTGAATTGCGTTTGTTGTTTGCGGCACTGCTGGTTGCGGTCGCCGCGATATCGAGCGTCGGATTTTTCGTCGATCGGCTGTCGCAAGCGCTGTCGCAGCAAGCTCGGCAATTGTTGGGCGCGGATCTGGTCGTGTCTTCCGACGCCCCGATTTCTACCGAATTAATCGACGCTGCGCGCGCGGCGAAACTGTCGATTGCACAGACGGTCGGCTTTCCCAGCATGGTTGCCATTGACGGTAAAACTCAGTTGGCGTCAATCAAGGCGGTCTCGGCCAATTACCCTTTGCGGGGTCAACTGCGCCTGGCGCAAGATTCGTCGAAGCCGTCCAGTGGCGAGCGCCCGGTCAGTGTGGCACCGGCAGCCGGCAAAGCCTGGGGTGATCCGCAATTATTTCAGGCGCTCGGCTTGGTTGCCGACCAGTCGGTGGAACTCGGCGAGTTGCAACTGAAGGTGAGCGACGTCTTGACCTACGAGCCGGATCGCGGTGCCAACTTTGTGAACTTTGCGCCGCGCCTGCTGATTTCGCTCGACGATCTCGAGTCGACCAAACTGATTCAGCCGGCCAGCCGGGTCACTTATCGATTGTTGCTGGCCGGTGACGCGATCGTGATCAAGCGCTTCGAGCAACAGGTCAAACTCAAGCGCGGCCAGCGCATTGAATCACTCGAGAATGGACGGCCCGAGTTGCGTTCGACGCTGGATCGCGCCGAGAAATTTCTGGCCTTGGTTTCGCTGTTGACAGCGCTGATATCGGCAGTTGCGATTGCGCTGGCGGCACGCCAGTTCGCACTGCGTCACATTGACGGCTGTGCGGTGATGAAGACCATGGGTTTGCGGCAATCGGTATTGCAGTCGGCATTGCTGGCTGAGCTGGTGGTGATTGGCATCGCGGCCGGCGCGGTCGGTGTGCTGATCGGTTGGTCGCTGCACTTTGTGCTGATCAGCGCGATTGCCAGTTTCATGCAACTGAGTTTGCCGCAGACCAGCGGTTTGCCGATTCTGCAATCGATTGCCGCCGGCCTGGTATTGCTGCTCGGCTTCGGGGCCTGGCCTTTTTTGAGAATTGCCAACGTTGCACCCCTGCGCGTGTTGCGGCGTGATGTCGGCGTGCCGGCGGCGCAAGCATGGATTGCGCCGGTGTTCGCCACAGCCGCCTTTACGGGGCTGATGTTCTGGTTCGCCGGCGACCCTAAACTGGCGGCGATTGCCTTGCTCGGGTTTCTGGGCGGCGCACTGGTGTTTGCCGCCGCCGCTTGGGGTGTGGTTCGTTTGCTGTCGCCGCTGCGCAAACTCTTGGCCAGAGTCGGTGCGGCACCGGCATTGCGGATTGCACTGGCGACCTGGACTACCCGGCGTGGCGTCACCGTGGTACAGACTGTGGCGCTGGCGGTTGGATTGATGGCCCTGATGTTGCTGACCGTCACTCGAAACGATCTGCTGGACAGTTGGCGCAAGGCATCACCGGCGGATGCACCGAATCGATTTGTCATCAATATTCAGCCGGAACAGCGCATCGAGGTTGCCCGGATTCTCGAGCAAAATGGCGTCAAGTCACCCGATTTGTATCCGATGATCCGCGGCCGACTGGTGTCGGTCAATGGCAAGGATATCGGGCCCGAGGGCTTTAGTGATGAGCGCGCGCAGCGACTGATTGAGCGCGAATTTAATCTGTCGTATGGTGTTGATCAGCCTGGCCACAACAAGACCATTGCGGGCCGCTGGCTGGATGCGAACCAACCGGAAGTCTCGGTCGAGGAGGGCATCATGCAAACACTGAAACTGCAATTGGGCGATGACCTGGGCTTTGATATTGCCGGCGAAATAGTGCTGGCTAAAATCACCGGCGTACGCAAGCTCGCCTGGGATTCGATGAAAGTCAATTTCTATATGTTTCTTTCGCCGGCGGCGCTGGAAAAGCGCCCGCAGACCTGGATCACGGCGTTTTATCAGAACAATTCGGCCGCCGGCAAGCCAGTTGATAACGCACTGGTGCAACGCTTTTCGAATCTGACCATCTTTGATACCGGCAATATCGTTCGACAGGTTCAAACCATGCTCGAGCAGGTCATTCGCGCGGTACAGGTGTTGTTCGTCCTGACCTTGATCGCAGGGCTGGTCGTGTTGTATGCGGCGCTGGCCTCATCACGCGAAGAGCGCACCCGTGAAGCCGGACTGATGCGGGCGATGGGAGCGACCCGTCGCCAACTGTTATGGGCACAAATGATCGAGCTGAGTATTGCGGGCGGGTTGGCCGGTTTTTTGGCAGCCGGCGCGGCACTGCTGGTGGGTCTGGTGCTCGCCCGGCAGGTCTTTCAGTTTGAGTACGATCCGCAATGGCTGGGGCTGCTTGCCGGGCTGCTGTTGGGCGCGTTAGCCGCCATGATCGCCGGCGGGCTGGGTCTGAGAAAGGTATTGAGCACACCGCCGATTCAAACTTTGCGCAGCATTGCCTGAGTTGAACGGTCTGAACATCACGGCAAGATGCAGGCGCGCAACTCCGGATCGATCTTGCCACCCTTGCGTTTGCAATCACCAATCGGGTCGATTGGTTTGAGCCAGCCCGGCTGTTTGTCGGCCGACTCAGATTTTTTTTTGCCGGTTAGTGACTCGCTGCTGACGACGTTCAACGGCTCCTTCGGCTTCCAGGGCTTCGCATTCGGGTTGCCGTTACACGGTTTATCGGCGTAAACGGTTCTCCCGCCAGGGTCGTTGCACTTGTACATTTCGGCCTTGGCCGAGCTGGTAAAGCTCATGAGGCTGGTGAATACCAGTGAGATCAGTACGGTGCTCAACGAAGTCATAAATAAGTTGAATTTCGAAGAAAAATGCATTGAATATGACGAATTCCGCGAGCTTATCGGTAGTTGGAAATTATGCGGTGACCGAATACCTACTGGTGGCCGCTTTGGTCCTCCTGGCGGTGGTGGTGGTGTTGCTTTTGATTCTGCTTTTGCGTGGCACGCCAGACCCCAGCGCGGCGTTATCGGCGCTCAGCCGTGAACAAAGTGACGCGACGCGCGAGCTTGATCATTCCTTGTCGGAGCAGATTGGACAGCGTGCGCGCGAGCAACGTGACGAACTAGCGGTGTCGATCAGCCGTTTTTCGAATAACTTCCTGCAGCAAATGGCCAACATCGCCAATGTACAAAATAATCAGATCGATTCGTTTGCGCTGCAGTTGCAAAAGCTCGCGCAAGCCAACGAACTGCGGCTCGGTGAAATTCGACTGACGCTTGAGCAAAAGTTACGTGAGCTGTCGCAAGACAATGCACAGAAACTCGAGCAGATGCGGGCGACCGTCGACGAGAAACTGCATGCCACCCTTGAACAAAGGCTCGGCGCGTCGTTCAAGATGGTCTCCGATCGACTGGAACAAGTACACAAGGGCTTGGGGGAGATGCAGGTACTGGCCTCCGACGTTGGCGATCTGAAGCGCGTTCTGAGTAACGTCAAAACCCGCGGTATTTGGGGCGAAGTACAGTTGGGCGCCTTGCTCGAACAAATGTTGATTCCAGAGCAGTTCGGCGTCAATATTGAAACGGTGGCCGGCAGTGGTGAGCGCGTGGAATATGCGATTCGTCTGCCCGGCCATGACATTGACCAACCGGTCTGGTTACCGGTTGATGCGAAGTTCCCCAGGGAAGACTACGAACGGCTGTTGTTGGCGCATGACAAGGCTGATGCGGTGGCGGCGGAGCTGGCCCTGAAAGCGCTCAGCGTGCGGATTCGGGAAGAGGGCAAGAGTATTCGCAACAAGTATGTCTCGCCGCCTGGCACTACCGACTTTGCGATCATGTTCCTGCCAACCGAGGGTTTGTACGCCGAGGTAGCACGACGACCCGGGCTGTTGGACGATCTGCAGCGCGAATTTCGGATTGTCGTGGCAGGACCGACCACACTGTCGGCGATTTTGTCGAGTCTGCAAATGGGCTTTCGGACCCTTCAGGTCGAAAAGCGTTCGAGTGAGGTCTGGCAATTGCTGGGTGCCGTTAAGACCGAGTTCGGCAAGTTTGGCGAC
>JANORY010000385.1:0-3074 GCA_031415535.1 Burkholderiales bacterium
ATTGCGCGATCGCAACGCCTGCCTGCTTGCGAATCATGGGGTATTGGCCTATCAGAAATCCTTGTCGCGGGCGCTCACTTTGGCTCACGAAGTCGAAACCTTGGCGCGCATGTACTGGCAGGCTTTGCAGCTCGGCGCACCGGTTATTCTGGATGAGGAAGAAATGCGGCGTGTCATCGAACGGTTCAAGACCTACGGCCCGCCTGAGCAGTCTTGATCGATCATTGGATTGCGGTAAGCTGCGTCCATGAATCCTTAGCTCACTCTTTGTTCGGCGGAATCCCCATGAATAGTTTGTGTCGCGTCGCCCTGAGCGTTGTCCCGATGGTCCTGAGTTTGGGGTTGGCACAGCCGGCTTTTGGGCAAACTAAACAAGTGACGGCCATTTGCTCAACCGACCAAGCCTGGTGTGACCTCGCCGCGAAAGAGTACCAGGCGGCGAGCGGCGTCAAGGTTTTGCAGGTACGCAAGGCAACCGGCGAGGCGCTGGCGCAAATCCGGGCCGAGTCCGCCAATCCCAAGACCGACCTTTGGTGGGGCGGCACCGGCGATCCGTTCTTGCAGGCGGCCGAGGCCAATTTGCTCGAAGCCTACAGGCCGAGCTACCTGAACGATCTGCATGCCTGGTCGGTACGGCAGTACGCGGGCAGCGCCAACAAGGTTGGTGGCTTTTATACCAGTGCCATTGGCTTTGGCTGGAATGAGGATGTATTGAAGAAAAGGAAACTGCCGGCACCGCGTTGTTGGTCCGATCTCGTCGATCCAAAATACAAGGGGGAAATCGAGACATCGCATCCGGCCTCAAGCGGCACCGGCTACACCATACTGGCGGGACTGGTGCAACAGATGGGCGAGGATGCCGCGTTTGATTATTTGAAAAAACTGCATCGTAACGTGACTCAATATACCCGCAGTGGCACGGCGCAGGCGCGCAGTGTTGCGAAGGGCGAAGTTGGCATTGGTGTGAGCTTTATTTTTGGCTTCGAGAGCGAACGCAGCCAGGGATTCACCATGGTTCGCTCGACAGCCCCGTGCGAGGGAACCAGTTACGAAGTCGGCGGCATTGCACTCGTTAAAGGTGCACGCAATCGCGAAACGGCACTAAAGTATTACGACTGGTTAATGAGTCCTGAGGGTCAAAAGATCGGCGCTCGTGCTAACTCGTTACAGGTACCTGCTAACAAGACCTTCGTACCCGATCCGCGGATTCCGTCAATCGATACCGTGCGACTCATCAAGTACGACTTCGAGAGATACGGCATGGCAGCCGAGCGCCGACGCCTGATCGACCGCTGGCAGCGCGAAGTCGAGTCGCTGCCGCGCTAGGAGCCATTGTCCGACTCACCGGCGGTGCCACGCCCGATGAATTCGCTTTCGATGCGCCGCTTCGACACCGCCGTTCGAATCTGGCTACTGATCGGCCTGCTGGCGTTTGTGCTGTTGCCCTGGTACCTGGCGCAGGACCTCGGGTTCTGGGCATCGCTGCGTGGCGTGTTCGATCGTGGTGAATCGGGTAGTGGTCTGGTGCAGGCCCTGGGACAAGGTCGCCCTTGGCTGCTGGTTGCCCCGTTGGCACTGGTCCTCGGACTGGTTTTCCTGCGGCGGGCGACTGGCCGCGCACTGCTCGCGGCCGCCTTGATCGGCCTGGCCGGTCTAACGGTCACTGGTTTTGCAATCGGCGCGCAGGGTTGGGCGTGGGTCGGCTTGCAATCGCTGTTCGGTGCCTTGCCGACCGGTCAGCCTGGCATCGGTCCGGGTGCTGCAGTCGTGCTGATATGTTTGTTGGTTCTGCTCGGTGCCGCGTTGGCGCGACTGGGTTTTTTCCGGGGCGATCTTTTTATTGCCTGCGCGGTGGTGGTTTGCTGCACGCTGCTGCTGCTGTTCGTGGCGTTGCCGGTAAGCAAGTCGCTGATGGTCGCGTTCTTCGATGAAAACGGCAACTTCTCGTTCAGTGCGCTTACCGAGCGTCTGGCTAATGAACGCAATTGGGGATTTGGCTGTGTGATCGGTGCCAGCAGTTGTGGCGTGGCCTGGAACACCTTATTTTTGGCCCTGCTGAGTGCTGCCGGAACAACCCTGCTTGGCACCTTGCTGGCGCTGCTGGCCGAACGCGGCCCGAACCGGTGGCAGCGGCCGTTGAATGTTCTAGCGCTATTGCCGATCATCACGCCGCCTTTTGTGGTCGGACTTGGCCTGATTTTGTTGTTCGGCCGGGCCGGCGTCGTCAATCAAGGACTCGAATGGGCCTTTGGTGTGACGCCGTCGCGTTGGTTTTACGGCTTGCCGGGCATCTTGTTGGCGCAACTGTTTGCGTTTACACCGATCGCTTTTATGATCATGCGCGGTGTCGTTCAGGGTTTGAGTCCAGCCCTTGAGGAGGCGGCCCAAACGCTGCGGGCCAGCCGCGCGCAGACGTTTCGAACCGTTACGCTGCCGCTGCTTAAACCAGGCCTCGCCAATGCGTTTTTAGTTGGGTTTATCGAGAGCACGGCGGATTTCGGCAATCCGATTATTGTCGGCGGACAATATTCAGTCCTCTCGACCGAGATTTTTTTCGCGATTGTCGGTGCTCAACTTGACCAAGGCCGGGCAGCGTCCTTATCGCTGATCCTGACCCTGTTTGCGCTGCTGGCGTTTTTTGCGCAGCAGCGCTTGCTCGGCAAGCGCCAATACACAACCCTATCCGGCAAAGGTGCGGGTGGCTTGTCAATGCCCCTGCCCGATGGCGTTCGCTGGCTTTGTCACCTGATTGCGCTGCCGTGGATTAGCTTCACCGTAGTCTTGTATCTGTTCGCGTTCGCTGGCGGCTTCGTGCGAACCTGGGGCCGTGACTACACCTTCACTCTGGCACATCTGACGACCGCGTTTGGGCTGCACTGGGGTGAGAGCGGACTGGTTTTGACCGGTACCGCCTGGAATTCGTTATTCACCACGCTCAAGTTGGCGGCGATTGCTGCCCCCCTTTGTGCCGGCATTGGCTTGTTGATTGCCTGGCTGATCGCTCGTACGCAATTTACGGGCAAAACAAGCTTCGAGTTTGTGGCACTTCTGGCCTTTGCCATACCGGGCACGGT
>JANORY010000386.1:0-2008 GCA_031415535.1 Burkholderiales bacterium
CATCGCCGAATATGTCGTCATGGGCATGCTCAGCATTGCCAAGGGTTATCGCGAGGTCGTGCGCGCGCAAGACCGCCATGAGTGGCTCGGCACGTCACCCGGCAAGATCGAACTGTTCGGCAGCAAGGCGCTGATTCTGGGCTATGGTGCCATCGGCAAACTGGTCGAGCAACGCCTGATGGCTTTTGGTGTTGCGGTAACGGTGGTTCGGCGATCGGACCCAGGCGGCGGTGTTTCAAGCGCCGTGCTGGGCCCCTCACAATGGCGCGCCCAGTTGGGCGAGTTTGATTGGGTGATTCTGGCCGTGCCAGCAACCCCGGAGACGCGCCAAATGATCGGTCAATACGAATTGGCGGCGATGAAGAAATCAGCAGTTCTTCTGAATGTAGCTCGGGGCAGTGTGATCGATCAGCAAGCCTTGACCGACGCGCTGACATCACAAATTATTGCGGCGGCATTTCTTGACGTCACCGATCCGGAACCGCTGCCCGCCGGGCACCCGCTCTGGTCGCTGCCGAATGCGCACATTACGATGCATCTGTCGGGCAATTCGCAAACCCTGATGGTGCAGCGTTCGGTACAGCGTTTTCTGGAGAATCTGGCGCGTTATCGGGCCGGCGAGCCGCTGCAGTCTCAGGTCGATCTGGCACTGGGGTATTGAACGAAAGCGCAAATTGAAATGATGCCGTTCAGTTCCTGGCAGGCGGCTTCCAAAACGGTTGCTGGCACCTGCTTCCAAGGGTGGGGACGGCTGCCTCGGTCGCGCCATGCGAATGATTTCGGCTGGTGGGCCAGGACATAACAAAGCTCGCCCTTGGGCGATTTGAATTTGATCGCAAAAGGGTTCGTTTCGTTCGAGGCGGCATGAGTCATCGGTAGTCCGATTACCAAGTTAGTTCGCTCGTTGAAGGCTTTCGGCGAAAGAACCATCATTGGGTGCTCATCTTTCATCGCAGAGCCAATCTGCGGGCTGAAATTAATCCAGATCATGTCGCGCCGGTCAGGTACCCATAAGCTGCCAGACCCTGCCATTAGAAAACCTCCGGACCGACACGCCCGGTCAACATGACTTCACCACCATGCACTGCAGGATCAAAAGCCTTCAATTTTTGAGCGAGGGTCAATCGAGGTTTGCCCACGACTCGCAGAAGAACACCCCCCTCAACCACTTCAACCTTGATAGGCATTCCGCGCACCAAGCGAGCCGCTTTGGCAATCGGAGCGGTGATGCGCACCCCAAGACCATTTCCCCATTCTTGAATGGTTTGATCCGCGCTGACTGATGCAACCATGACTGCCTCTCATTGGAATGTCTAGTCAAGTATATACATCGGCGCACGACGTGTAAATATGTTTAAACATGGTCGACGTCAGTTCGCGTAGGCCAAGACCCCACTGCGATTATGCTGGCAAATCCGAGCCGCCGGTGCGGGTCAGGCCAGCGCGCAAAGCTTGACAATTTCGTCGCTCACCCCTCTTGAATTTGCAACCGCGCAACTCTATTTTCACGGGACCGTGAGCAGCCGCCTCGTGGCGATGTGATCTCGCATCAGATCGCCGACAGCGCTCTGCTCGGCCTTTCCGGCTGGCGAACCGGATTACACGGTAGGTGTTCGCCTTTTTTGATCCCCATGAAAGGAGTGTTTGGATCATGAACGAGTCATTGAGGTTTCCCGGAGATATCTTTGCCGAGTTTGATCGCCTGCAACAGCAGTTGGACGAGGCCTTTCGCAGGCCAAACGCCCCGGCGGGTATTCGCGCGTCGGCGCGCGCCAGCTTTCCCGCCATAAATGTTGGCAGCACTCCAGAGACGATTGAAGTGGTTGTTTTTGCGCCTGGTGTTGATCCCAAGGCGCTGCAGCTTTCGATCGACAAAGGATTGCTGAGCATCACTGGCGAACGCAAGAGTGCGCTTCCGGACGCCGACGATCGAGTCAGCGTCTATGCACGAGAGCGTTTCACTGGCAACTTCCGACGGGTCGTCAGCTTGCCCGAGGAGGCAGACCCA
>JANORY010000387.1:0-14972 GCA_031415535.1 Burkholderiales bacterium
CGACGCTACCGGAGGCGGGCGAGGCCAAGCTTGCGCATCGCACCTAGCGGCCCAGTTGGGTGCGCCTGCTCAATCGGGTCTTTGATCTGGACCTTGCGCACTGCCCGAACTGCGGTGGCGAGCTTACGATCATCGCGGCGATTCTCGAGAGGCCGGTGATCGAGAAGATCCTCACCCACCTGGGCCTGCAGGCGCGAGCGCCGCCACGAGCGAGCGCGCGCGGCCAAATGCCGCTGCAAGCGATCTGAGTCAGCCCCGATTCATTGCCGCTCGAACCGACCGGTGCGCAATCTCGGTGGGACCGGCCGTCCGCCAGACTGCCTCGGATCAGTCAACCCAGCTTGACCCTGCGACTTGAGCCGCAATCATTCGCTGATAGGCGCTGTTTTGCCACCGTTTTACTGGCAAACCCTCACCTCACTAACGCCCAGCCCATCGCTTTGGTGACAATGCAGCGCTCTTCAGGCGCGAACACAGCGTTTAAATTTCCTATGCTCACGAACAGATGCTGCTTGAGTTGCTCGGTAAGGGCGAAACACCTGCTTGACCGTGTGATGTATGAACCAAAGTTAAACAGAACACCCGTTAGCGTAGAAACCACTAAGCGAACCACCACTCAGGATCAAGCGCCAGCCGTCGATCCGCCGCAGGCTTCGCGGCTGCTGGTCAGCCCCTCAAACTGGACGACATAAGGCACGCTCTTCAGAGAATGGTCCGAGGCTCGTTTGTGCTGAGCTTGAATCCTGCCCCTCTGGCCGGCGTGTCAACGTGGTCTAGCCAGAGAGAAACATGTTGCCTTCCTTGAAGGTGCGCCAGTTTTTGCGCACCTCGCTCACCGGTGCGTTGCTCGCTTGCCTGCTGCTGGTTGTCAGCCAGCCGTTCGCCATGGCGATGGCGGACAGTGACTATTCGGCACTGATTGCGCGCGCTCGCGTCGGCGAGCATGCCGAAGTGCTGCCTGTGCTGCGTGAGCGGCTAAAGCGCGAGCCCCATAACCAGACGCTATTGGCCGACACCTTTGTCGTGCTGCATTGGGCCGGGCAGGATCCAGAAGCCTTCGCTTTGTTGCCCGCGATCGCCGATTGCTTTGCTAATTCAATTGCGCCGGCGTATTTGCTGGCTGTTGTCGTCAAGTCCGGGCGTCGGGCTGCTCAAAGCCCTGCGGCATTGCAGGCGCAGGCGTTTTTGAATCAGCAAAGAACGCTGCAACCGGAATCGTTTGTGTTGACGCTGGAGTTGGAGCTGTTGCGGATGTTGCGTGAATCCGGCGAGTGGCTGGCGGCGCTGACGCATACGGAGTGGTTACTACTGCAACACCCGCAGGCTCACGAGTTACTCACCTTTAAAGCCGAGACGGCAGCACAGGCGGGATCGTATTCCATTGCGCTCGATATTGCTGGGCAGTTCCCCAGTGTGATTCCCAGCGCAACGGCGATCAAGATTCGGCAAGACTGGAACTCGCAGTGGGTCAGAGTGGGTGCAGCCCTGCAAAGTGCCTCCGACGCACCGGATCGCTTTGCGGTCAGCGACGCGGCGGTTGCCAACGGTTATCAGTGGCTCGACAACAGCGAGGCAAAATCGTCGGCCTTCGATCGCAGTCGCTTCGATCAGATTGCGGCGCTGCGTGATCGCGACGCTATGGTCGAGGCCATTGAGCTGTTCCAGTCGCTGGAGGGTGAAATTCCCGGCTACGTCTTGATCGCGGTGGCCGAGGCCCATCTGCGCACCCGCCAGCCGGCCAAAGCGGCACGTCTCTATGAACGTGCGCTGGCCGGCAGAAAGTCGCCCGATACCTGGGAGCAACGGATTGCCTACGCCTATGCCTTGCTCGACAGCGAACAAGCGCTGGCCGCACTCGAGGTCATTGAAGAGATTGATATTGAAATTGGCGAGGCCTCGTCGACCCATGCTGCTACCCGCCATGATCAAAACATTCGGCACTGGCGCGAGCGAATTGAAGTCATTCGAGCGAACTTCGAACGCTTCACCCAGCGTTACGATCTGGCCGCGCTGCGCCTCGAATTGGCGCGGATTCGCTCGCCCTTTGATGCCGATGTCCGTTTGGCGCAGGCGGGGCTGCTGGCCAACCGTGAGCGACCCCGGCAGTCGTTAGCGTTGATTGATCGGGTCACCATCGATTATCCGGACTCCGCACCGGCCCGCATGGCGCGCGCTGATGCCTTGCTCGAGCTGGGTGAGATTGCGCAGGCACGCGCCGCTATCAGCGATACCCTGGACCGATTGGGTGAGCATCCGCGGCTCGATCAGCTCAATCAAAAAATGCGCCGTAAAACAGCGCCTTGGCTGAAGCTCAGCTTTGACAGCTCGGTCGGCGAAGAAAATGCGGCCTTCATCACGCCGCCGCGCGAGCGCAAGGTAGAAGCCTATGCCGAGTCGCATTTGATTCATGATCGTTTTCGAATACTCGCGTCAGCGAACTACCACCGCGCCTACTTCCCGGAAGGACAAGTGTTGCGTCGCTACCAGGGGCTGGGCCTCGGTTGGGACGACTCAAAATGGTCGATCGTCGGTATCGGTCTGGCCGGTAGCCGTGATGCCCCCGGTGGCTACCGGCTCAGAGCGCGCCATACGTTTTCTGATACCTGGTCGGTACTCGCGCGAGTAGCCAACAACAGCGAGGAAGCGCCGTTACGAGCTTATGCTGCCGGTATTTCATTGAACACGCGTGGCGTGCAACTTGAGTGGCGCAAGTTCGAGCACCGATCCATCGCAGCGTCGTACGACAGTGGGCAGTACAGTGATCAGAATCGACGACAGATCATTGCCATGAATTGGCGCGAGCGGTGGCACAGTGCGCCGCATCATTCATTGAGCACCAACCTGTCGTTTGCGAGTGCCCGGCACAGCCTGACCGATGCGCCGTACTTCAGCCCGAGTCAGTACACCAGTGTCTCGCTGGCGGTCATTGCCCAACAGGTTATCGCGCGTTTGCCGGATCGTTCGTGGAAGCATCAGTTGACGGTTGAGCCGGCCGTTCAGATGCAGGCGGGCAACGGCCGCCGATTTGGCGGCTCAATCCGTTATGAGCACGAAATGGATCTGACGCGCGACATTGGCGTGCGCGCCGGCCTTAATTATCTTCGTCGAACCTTTGACGGTATTCAGGAGCAAAGATGGATCGGATCGGTCGACTGGTTCATGCGCTTTTGATCGCGGTGCGAACGCCCGCCCTGCGGATGCTCGGCCTTTGGGCAGCGAGCGGCCTGATTGCAATCGCTCAAGGCGCCGCAGTGCCCGCTCTGCCGGTACTGCCGGTGTTGTGCTGGCATGACATTCGCGATGCCTCGGCGCAGGAAGCCGACACCGAGATCGATACCACTACCGTGGCTACCCGAGACCTGGTGGCGCAATTTGAACTGCTGCGCGTGCTCGGCTACACGCCGATCAGTCTGTCGCAATGGCAAAACGCCCGCGAGGGTCGCGACACGCTACCGGCGAAGCCGGTTCTGTTGAGCTTTGATGACGGCTTCAAGAGTCTTTATACGCGCGTCTTTCCATTGTTGAAACTGTATCGATATCCGGCAGTCGCCTCAATTGTCAGCGAATGGATGGAGTCGGAAGGTGCCGCCGCCAGCGCGCTGGTCAGTTGGCAGGAGTTGCGCGAGATGTCAGCGTCGGGCTGGGTCGAGGTGGCTTCGCACACGCACGCAATGCATAACGGGGTACCCGCCAATCCGCAAGGCAATGAATTGCCGGCCAGTGTCAGTCGAATTTTTGCCGACGGCACCTACGAAACGGACGCGCAGTATGAGGCACGACTGTTCGCCGATCTTGACTTGAGTCGCAGCATGATCCAGCAGCACCTCGGCGTGTCGATCCGAACACTGGTGTGGCCCTATGGCGAGTATTCGGGTGATGCGCTCAGTGTTGCACGCCGTGCAGGATTCTCGTTCTCGATGGGTTTGTCTTCAGGAGTCAACACCGCCGAGACGTCCTTGATGCAGATCAAACGTACCCAGGTGCTGGGGCACCATGGCACAGCCGATTTGATTCGTGCGCTGCAAATGCCCCCGCAACCCTACGCGCAGACGCTCGGCACCTTGCGGACGCTGTCGATCGCATTGGACGATGTTTATCACCCGGTCGCCGAACTGCAGGAACTGGCGCTGGCGAATCTGCTCGAAACGGTACGTCGAATTGGCGTCAATACGGTGATTCTGCGCGCTTGGTCGGAGGAGGTTGATAGCGGCGGCGTTCGGCAGGTTTACTTCCCGAGCCGCAGTTTGCCGATGAAGGCGGATCTGCTGAGTCGCGCCGCCTGGCAATTGCGTCATCGTGCCGAAGTTCAGGTTTGGATCGAATGGCCCGCGCAGCAGAGCGACGGCTTTGAGGAGCTCGGCAAACACGTCAGTATGTCTGGCCTGGTGCTACAAGTGCCTACCGCTGCACTCGACGATCCAAACTACCCGTGGGCGGAACAGGACGCCCGGTTGGCGCAGGCTCGGCGCTGGCGGCCCGATCTGGCCACGGCGGTTGCGGTGCAGATTGATACCGATCGCGGGTCCGGATTGCGTATTCTTGAGCAGGCGATTGATGCCGATTTTTTGGTGATTCGCAGCGCCGCATCGACCCAGTCGAAGGCGATGGCGGGGTCGGCCGGTACCCGGGCGGTGCCTGTGCAGCAGGGCTTTGGTACGGTTGCCGATCGGCTGATTTTCGAAGTGTCTTCCATCGAATCGTTGCCGTCCTTGGCTGCGCCGGCTAGCGAACACCTTCGGCTCGATGCCTTGCTGGCCGGCGGAGCCAGACATATTGGCTACCAGACCTTGCGCAGCGCCGACCTGAGCAACCAGATCGAATCGCTCTGGCCCCGTCTGTCGACCGCCACGCTGCGTCGTCCCAGGCAATAGGACCGCGACCATGGCTGACTTCATCGAACAAACGGTTGCAGTGCTCACGCTTTATACCTTCGTCTATCCGCTGGTGATGTCCTATGTCTGGATGGCCGGCGCAATCGCGTTTTATTGGCGATTCGAGCGCAATGACTCGCTGCTCGACACCGCGCCGCCGGCCACTGACGTCGTGGTGTCGATCCTGGTGCCGTGTCACAACGAAGAAAAAAATGTCGAAGAAGTCGTTCGGCAACTTCTGAAGAGTGACTATCCGGAGTTCGAAGTGATCGCGATCAACGATGGCAGTCTTGATCGAACCGCCGACTTGCTCGATGCGTTGGCAGCAACTGACGCCCGGTTAAGAGTCGTGCATCTGGCGCGCAATCAGGGCAAGGCGGTGGCGCTGGAGACCGCTGCCAAGGTTGCGCGGGGTGAGATTCTGATCGGCATCGACGGCGATGCTTTGCTGGAAGCCGATGCCGTGCGTTGGTTGGTGCGCCATTTTGAAGACGATCCGAAACTGGGTGCAGTCACAGGCAATCCGCGCATCCGCACTCGGTCTACTACGTTGGGGCGCATTCAAGTGGGCGAGTTCTCGTCGATCGTTGGTCTGATCAAACGGGCGCAGCACTTTTATGGCTACTTGTTCACGGTGTCGGGCGTGATTGTTGCATTTCGTCGCAGTGCCATTGCGCAGGTCGGCTACTGGAGCCATGACATGCTGACCGATGACATCGACATCTCGTGGAAGTTGCAGACGGCGGGCTGGCGAATTCGCTACGAACCCAATGCGCGAGTCTGGATTCTGATGCCCGAAACCTTGGCTGGCTTGTGGCGGCAGCGACTGCGTTGGGCGATGGGCGGCGTGCAGGTCATCGGCAAGTTTCGCTGGATCGTGACCAAGCCGGAGCAACGCCGACTGTGGCCAATTTTCCTGGAGTATGCGGCGAGCCTGGTCTGGGCGCATCTGATGGTTCTATCGCTACTGCTGAGCGCGCTCGGCCATTTCATCGAGCTGCCGAGCTATATTCGGGTCGGCTCGTTGGTACCGGGCTGGACTGCGACGCTGATCGCGAGTACCTGTCTGATGCAATTCGTTCTTAGCCTGGCGCTGGATTCGCGCTACGACGTTCGCCTGTTTCGCTATTTCGCCTGGATGATCTGGTATCCGATCGCCTACTGGATGATCAATATGCTGACCAGTGTCTGGGCCGTGCCGCAGGTGCTGCTGCGGCCACAAGGACAGCGGGCTATCTGGGTGAGTCCGGATCGCGGTCTGCAGGAGCGCAGCGGATGATTCGGCTGGACTCTGATCGACCCCTAATTTTCGAGTATGCCGCCCGCGGTGTGTCTCGGCAAAGCTGGATCGCGCTGACCGCAGCCAGTTGGGGCTGCTTCCTTTATCTATTGCTGCCGGCGGTGGGCTCGTTCGTCGTGGCTGGCATACAGCACCTCGGCAACCCGATGTCATTGCTGGCCTACCTGAATGACACACTGTTCAGCGCGTTGACGGCCTACGGGAAACTCAGCGGCGGCACCCTGGCCTTGGCGCTGGGGGTAACCTCGCTTGATCGGATCGTCCGTCATAAACCGTTACAGGTCACAATCGATCCATCGCCCAGCGTGACCGGCAAACACAGCACTTACGCCCCGCCTGCGCTGGTGCCCTTCGACACTGAGGCACTGAGCGCCCTGCGTGCGACGCAGCGAATGATTGCCCATCATGACGCGGCCGGCCAGTTGGTTGCCGTGACCTTGCTGGCGCGCGCGCAACCGGGACGAGGGGAACCAGGACGAGCGGTACCAGGTTTTGAGCCAATGGCTTCGTCGATTGCGACTGAACACGTATCGATCAGCGCGGCCGATCTCCGGCCAGCGTTATCCGGTGCATCACTCGCCGAAACCCGTGATAGTCATTCACTGGGTTGTGCTGGGCGCAGCGATTATCCCAAAGCGCGATCGAAGCGGGCTGCCAGGAAAAGCGGCAAGTAAACTCCGGCTTGACCTGGTGTGCGAACAGAAATTCGAGTAGAGGCTTGGCCTCCGCGTCGGCCAGGCCCTTGATGCCGACCGTGTGCGCAACATTGACATAAAGCGATTTGCGGCCGGTTTCAGGATGGGTGCGGACGATCGGATGTTCGGCAAGGTAGTCGCTGCGGCTGTCGGCGCGACCGTCTGTTTTGATCCGGTCTTCACGGGTCATCGAGACGTCGGCCTTGGCTGAGCTACTGACACCGGTCAGGCCGTCGAGCAGGCGCTTAAAGGTGTCGGACAAGGCGTCGTAAGCCGCGTACTGGCTGGCAAACAGCGTGTCGCCGCCGTGCGGTGGAACTTCCCTGGCGAGCAACATCGACGCCATCGGCGGTGTTTCCAGGTAAGAGGTGTCGGAGTGCCAGATGCCACCGAAATTGTTGCGTTCGTGCTCGAGCTTTTTGACCTCGATGATCATCGGAAAACCGTCAAGGCCGCTGACAAACGGATACTCGATCGGTTCGCCCAGCGATCGTGCGAACCGCATGTATTGCGCACTCGTTAAGGGCTGATTACGCAGGAACACCACTTGATGCTCCAGAAAGGCGGCTCGAAACGCGGTGACCAGGTCCGCCGACAGCGCTTCGCGAAGGTCCAGGCCACTGAGCTCGGCGCCGAGCGCACCGGCTAAACGCTTTATCTTTATCATGTTAGTCATTCGACGATAATCAATTTTAAGAATAGCCGATTTAGCGGTTGGAGGTAGCGTAGCGTGAAACTTGCGAAAATGATCGAGCCCGATCGCGTGCATCGGCGCGTTTATGCCGATCCGTCAATTTTTGATC
Source organism: Burkholderiales bacterium (assembly GCA_031415535.1). Lineage (GTDB taxonomy): Bacteria > Pseudomonadota > Gammaproteobacteria > Burkholderiales > Burkholderiaceae_E > JANLTP01. Next base: position 7,670 of record JANORY010000387.1, read on the forward strand.
AGGAAATGGATCGGATCTTCGAGAAAATCTGGGTCTATTGTGGTCACGAAAGTCAGATACCGAATGCCGGCGACTTTTACGCGCTGCAGATTGGCCGCCAGCCGATGATCATGGTGCGCGGAAAAGACCGGAAGATCAACGTTTTATACAACCGTTGCCCGCACCGCGGCGTTCAACTGTGTGGTGCGCAAAAAGGCAACACCGGCAGCGCTCTGGTTTGTTCGTATCATGCCTGGAGCTTTCATCTAGACGGAAAATTGCGTAGTGTGCCTTTGCCAAAGGGCTACGAAGGTACGTCCGTCAGTGCCGAGAATCCCGATTGTTCGGTGAAGCCGGCGGCACGGGTTGACGCCTATCGGGGGTTTGTGTTTGCCAGCCTGAGCGCAGAGGGACCCAGCCTGCTCGAATTTCTCGGCGAATCAAAAATCGCCTTCGATGACATGTGTGACCGTTCGCCCGTGGGTGAGGTTGAGGTGGTACCGATCTGCCATCGGGTCATCCAGCACTCGAACTGGAAGTTCTTCATGGAGAACCAGCTCGACTCCCTGCATCCTTCAGTGACCCATCAATCAACGGGTGTGTCGGCGGCGCGGATCGAAAAACGGCTTAAGGAGAAGACCGGCCAGGCACCCTTGTACTACCACTATCTGTCGACCTTTGCGTCGAGCTTCGATATGTGGGACTCGGTGCAAACGGTGAATTTCCCGCGCGGTCACGGTATCTTGAAAGCCTACATGGGCTTGCGGCCGCAAGATGCCGACACCAAGGCGCATGAGGCGCAGCTCGTCAAGGCCTACGGCGCGCACAAAGCCGAGGAGTATTTGTCACGCAGCATTCATCATGTGCTGGTCTATCCGTATTTGTCGGTGCAATCGCCGTTGCAGCAACTGCGTTGTCTGCGGCCGCTGGCGGCGAACAAGACCTTGTCGGAAATCTGGCACTTTCGATTAAAGGGTGCGCCGGAGCCGATTTACCAGCGTTCGCTCTGGTACTACAACCAGGTGAATTCGCCGGCGACGATGATCAACGCTGATGACCTCGAGAATTGGTCGAAGGGCCAGTTAGGGCTTGAGTCGGATGGTGGCGACTGGGTCAGTTTTCACCGCAACTACGGCGGTGACACCGAGGAGAACGGCGCTCTGATGTCGAACCGGGGTACCTCGGAGGTGGTCATGCGCAGCCAGTTCAGGGCCTGGTCCGAGTACATGATTCAGAAAAAATCGTTGCGAAAAAAAGGCCCTCGGCCGCTCAAAATTCGTCCTGCCGTCAGTGGGCCCACCATGAGTGAGGATTGATTTATGGCCACCACAAAGAAAAAGATCGCCGTAACGAAGACAAGCGCCGCAGCGAAGAAACCCGCTGCCAGGGTGGCCCAACTGAAGCAGGATATCGTTATCCGGAAAATTGAGGGCGCGCGCACCGGCGCTCAAGTCATTGCACCCGATCATTCGCCGCGTGTCCAGCCGTCGGCTAAAAGCGTAAAGCCCAAGGCGGGAATGCTGGCTGCCGAGGGATCGCTGAAGGACGAAGTTGAGCAGTTCCTGTTCCTGCAGTCCGAGCTGCTCGACAACAAGAACTGGCAAGGCTTCATTGATCTGTTTGCCGACGACGGGATTTACTGGATGCCGGTGTTACCTGAGCAGACCGACTGGCAGCACGAAGCGTCAATCTTTGCCGAAGATAAACTGATGATGGAAGTGCGTCGCGGTCGGGTGATGCATCCGACCGCCTGGTCGCAAGCGCCGATGTGGATGACCAATCACCTGATCGGCAATATTGCCATTGAATCGGTCAGCGCCGAACAGGTGGTGGTACGCAGCCGTTTTCATCTGATGGAGCTGCGGCGCGATAACGTGCGCCATTTTGGCGGCACCTATCGGCACACCTTGCACAGAAGTAAGGCGGGTTTGCGAATCCTGATGCAAAGGGTCGATATGTTCAACGCGCAAGCGCCTTATGATTACGTGTTGCAGGTCTGGGTGTAGATCCGGACTCGAAACCGCGCCTTGCATTCGCCCTCATTTGACCTCGTCTTTATGCCAGATATTTGCGGAAAAGGAAACTAGATGGCCGAACGTTCGTTCAAGGAAGAAGTCAAGCGCTTGCGCCTGGGCGAGGGTGAGTTGTTTGAGGGTGAGGGCATTCTCGCAGTGACCAAAGCGCTGCTGCAATCGGGCGTTTCCTATGTCGCCGGATACCAGGGTGCACCGATCTCGCATCTGATGGATGTCCTGACCGACGCCAACGATATCTTGCAGGAACTCGGCATTCGTTTTGAGCACAGCGCCAGCGAGGCTGCTGCTGCTGCGACCTTGGCCGCTTCGGTTAACTATCCGCTGCGCGGTGCCGTCACGTTCAAGTCAACGGTCGGCACCAACGTTGCCTCGGATGCACTCGCCAATCTTGCTTCGGGCGGCGTGACGGGCGGTGCTTTGCTGATCGTCGGTGAAGATTACGGCGAGGGCTCAAGCATCATGCAGGAACGCTCGCATGCGTTCGCAATGAAATCGCAAGTCTGGCTGCTCGACCCGCGCCCGAACCTGCCGAGTATTGTCCGGGCGGTAGAGAAAGGCTTCGAGCTGTCCGAGGCAAGCCAGACGCCGGTCATGCTTGAGTTGCGAATTCGCGCCTGCCACGTAACCGGTAGTTTTACCTGCAAGGAAAATCAGCGCGCGAAATTTACGCTGAAAGACGCGATTGAAAATCCGGTTCGTGATGTCAGTCGGATTGTCTTGCCGCCGTCGAGTTATTTGCATGAGCATGAAAAAATCGGCAAGCGCTGGCCAGCGGCGGTCAAGTTTATTCAAGAGCAAGGGTTGAACGAATTTTTTTCCGCTGACCGGCAAGACGTCGGCATCATTGTTCAAGGCGGACTCTTCAACGGCGTGAATCGCGCCCTCGAACAAGCGGGCTTATCGAATGTCTTCGGCGACAGCGACATGCCGATCTATGTTCTGAATGTGACCTACCCGCTGATTGACGATGAGATCAAACGGTTTTGTCTCGGTAAACGGGCGGTGTTGATTGTTGAGGAAGGTCAGCCTGACTTTATTGAACAATCCCTGAACAGCATCTTGCGCAAGGCCGATCTGCAAACGCGGCTGCATGGCAAGGATCTGTTGATCATGGCGGGCGAGTACACACCGGCGGTCCTGACCAAAGGTATCAATAGTTTTGTGGCACGTTACCTGGGTGGGGTTCCTGGACGTGATTCAATTAATGCGCCAGAACCGGCTGGGTCGGAAGCGATTGCGCTTGGCCGATCGAACGGCGGCACTGAGCTGGTGCCGATCCAGGCGATCATCAACCAACACGTACATGCGCGCCCGCCGTCGTTCTGCACCGGCTGCCCGGAGCGGCCGATTTTCACAGCCATGAAGCTGGTCGAGCGTGAGCTGGGCCAACACCATATGAGTTGCGACATTGGTTGCCACTTGTTCTCGATCTTGCCGCCGTTCGATCTTGGCGCAACCACCATGGGTTACGGCCTCGGGTGGGCCGGCGCTGCGGCGCTGAACACACGCGAGACCGGCAAGCGCACCATTTCGGTCATGGGCGATGGTGGCTTCTGGCACAACGGCCTGACCAGTGGGGTCGGCAATGCGGTATTCAATCAGACCGACAATGTGTTGCTGGTGGTTGATAACGGTTACTCGGCCGCCACCGGCGGTCAGGATATCTTGTCATCGAAGGCCAGCAGTACGCTTCGCTCAACCAACAACCCGATCGAGAAAGCGGTGCGTGGGGTCGGCGTTAATTGGGTGCGCAGTGTCAATCACACCAACAGCATTGAACACATGCGCGCGGCGCTTAAAGAGGCGCTGACCACCAAGGACAAGGGTCCCAAGGTGGTGATTGCGCAAAGCGAGTGCATGTTGAACAAGCAGCGCCGCGTCAAACCCTTGTTGCGCGCCAAAATTGCGGCTGGCGAACGGGTTGTGCGGGAACGCTTTGGCATTGATTCCGATACCTGTACCGGCGATCACTCCTGCATCCGCCTGTCGGGTTGCCCGTCCCTGTCAATCAAGGACAATCCAGACCCCCTGCGCCGCGACCCGGTCGCTACCGTGCTCGATAGCTGCGTTGGCTGCGGGCTGTGTGGTGAGGTTTCGCACGCGGCGGTGCTTTGTCCATCGTTTTATCGTGCCGATGTAATCAATCATCCGAGTGCTTGGGAGCGCTTCAAGGCGCGCCTGCGGCATAGATTGATTTCCTGGCTGCAGAAGCGTCGCGAGCGGCAGTTGGAGGGATTGGCGGCATCGGCCGGAATTCAGTAGGGCGTCGGCGTTCACAATGAGAGTGCAGCCAAGAGTACGGCTATGTTGTTTGAAGGAAAGACTTGTTAAGCTCATTCCTATTTGATGTTCCTTTGAGAGATGGGTATGGAAGTGGTTAACGTGAGCGGCTTGAAGAACAACCCGAGCGAAGCGCTTCGCCGGTCGCATCGTGACGTGGTGGTTGTAATGAACCGTGACAAGCCAGAAGCAATCTTGGTCGGACTCGAAAGTACCGGTGTCCTGAATACCGATGGCGTAAGGCCGGCCCTTGCGACGGCGCTGTTTCGAGACGGCCATCTTTCTTTGGTGCGTTCTGCACGCTTGGCGGAAATGCCGGTCTCGCAATTCGCGGCGCATGTCTCGCGCTTGGGTATCGCTGTCGTACGACTCAGTGCAGATGAGGCGCGTCAGGACATGGATACCTTGGATGAAATGCTCGGCGCGTCATAGTCGATGCGAGCCCGTTGATCGGGCTTGCGAACGTCAACGGTCTGGCTTGGTTGAAAAAACTTTTCGGTGAATTGTGGATTCCACAGGCAGTCCCCTCCGAGTTAGTGCCGCAGCAGGGCTTAGATGGCTTGCTATTGTTTGTGTTTTTGGCACTGACAAAGGTCGTTCGAAGCTTAGCGCGCCAAAGGCAGCGCCTCTGGCGACACGACCTCAACATTCTCGGCCATCGTCCAGCCTTCGCGAACCGGTGCGACGACATAAGCACTGTCGACCCCGACGTCTTCGCACGCCTGCCAAAACCCCTTGGTGACTTTGGGTGCGGCGGAAAATTTGATTTCGAAGCCGATTTTGCGACTGCCGTGTTCAACCACAAGGTCTAACTCTGCGCCGGCAGCCGTCCTATAAAAGGATGCTGTCGCTCCTGTTGGCAATTGAGCGCATATTTGCTCAATGCAAAAACCCTCCCAAGAGGCGCCTGTCGAAGGATGGCCTAACAAGTCATTGACGGATTGAATGCCAAGCAAATAGTGAAGCAAACCACTATCGCGCACGTAGATCTTCGGTGACTTGACAAGGCGCTTTCCCAAGTTGGTATGAAACGGTTCGAGTCGGCGCAACATGAGGCTTTGGGTCAAGTGATCGAGATAGCGGGCAACGGTCGGCGCGGAAATGCCGAGTGAACCTGCAATGCTCGAGGCGTTAAAGAGTTGGCCGTGCAGGTGCGAAACCATACGCCAAAACCGTCGCATCAACTCGGGCTCTACCTTGATCCCAAGCGAAGGCAAGTCGGTGTTCAGGAAGTGCCGAACAAATCCATCTCGCCAGACCCAGGAGGCTTCTTCGCTTGGGGCGGTATAGCTGGCGGGAAAGCCGCCGCGAAGCCACAGTGTTTGGATGTCGGCGAATTCGCGATGAATTTCCGAGAGCAAAAGTGGTGCCAGATCGACGATCGCCATTCTGCCGGCTAATGACTGCGATTGTCGAAGCAGCTTGAATGAAGCCGAGCCCAGGATTAAAAAGCGCCCATTGCGGCGGTCGTCGTCAATTTCACCGCGCAGTTCTGCAAAGAACTCGGGAATGTTCTGAATTTCATCGAGCACAACCAGTCGCTGGCGGTTGGCTTGAAAGAACGCCTGAGTGGCCTGAATGCGAGCGCGGTCTTGAGCGCTTTCAAGGTCGAGATAAAGTGCGTTGGAATATTCGGAGGCGATAGACTTGGCGAGCGTGGTCTTGCCGACCTGACGTGGGCCAAGGACGCAGACGGCAGGATTCCAGCCCAGTTTTTTGCGAAGCTCAGCGAGCGCATATCGGTCAAACATCCTTGCATTTTAAATATTGTATGTTTAAAATGCAAGGAATTTTGCGCTTGAGTATGTTGAATTGATTGGCTCGAAACTCATCAGCCCTGGTTTCCGAACGCGAACCGCATAGCGGGCTAACATCCTGCAAAATGATCGGGTTGTGTGCGCTGCACCATCATCATTGCGCAAAAGCCTAAAAAATACCCCTTTGGAAGTCCGACTGCTGATGCTTACTCCTACTTTGACCGCGCAAATTAAGTCGCGCGGCTTGCTGATTGTCTTGGCCTTCTCGTTGTTGTCCGCCTGTGACAAGGGGGCGGCACCCACACCTGGTCCGGCTGGCGGTCTACCCGGGGGCATGCCGCCACCGGAAGTTTCGGTCATCACCGTTCAGGCAGCCGATCAACCGGTGCAGTACGAGTACACCGGACAAACAGCGGGTTCGCGTGAAACTGAGGTTCGGGCGCGGGTCGCCGGTATCTTGCAAAAGCGCTTGTATCAGGAGGGCGCGACGGTCAGTGCCGGCACGCCGTTGTTTCAGATCGATCCGGCCAATTTTCAAACGCAGTTGAATTCGGCGCAAGCCGGTGTCAGCGTGGCTGAGGCGCGGGTTCGGCAAGCGCGCCGCGACAATGCGCGGCTGGTACCCCTGGTTGCCGAACGGGCGATCAGCCAAAAAGAATTCGATGACAGTAAATCGACGTTGGAGTTGGCCGAGGCAACGCTTAAGCAATCGCTGGCGCTGGCGCAGGAGGCGCGCCTGAATCTGGGCTACACCAAGGTGTTGGCACCGATTGCCGGTGTCACAGGGGTGGTGAACAAGTCGGACGGCAGTCTGGTCACGCCGACTGACAGTCTGCTGACGACCATCGTACAGACCGACCCGATCTTCGTCAGTTTCAATGTCTCGGAAAGCGATTTTTTGCGTCTGAACAAACAGGTCAACGACGGACAACTCAGCGTGCCCGGCAATCGTGCCGCCAACGGCAGCCTGGGCTTCACCGTACAAGTCAAGCTAGCCGATGGCAGCATTTATGCTCGCCCCGGGAAACTTAACTTTGCCAGTGAAAAGGTCAATGCCCAATCGGGCAGCATTGAAGCGCGCGCCGAAATTCCGAATCCCGAGGGCAGCCTTCGCCCCGGGCAGTTTGTGCGCGTGCTGCGTAGCGAGACCGAACCAACTGTCACGATGTTGACGCGCCCGCCACACGCTGACGGTGATCCGTCCAGCGCTGTGTTCTCGTATCAGTGCCGATCGCTCTTGTGGTTACCCGC
>JANORY010000388.1:0-3989 GCA_031415535.1 Burkholderiales bacterium
GCCGAAGGTGTCGCGTACCTGTTTGGCTTCGTCCTGACGCAACAGGCCGTGGTCCACAAACACACAAGTTAACTGTGGGCCGATGGCGCGATGGATCAACGCTGCGGCTACCGAGGAGTCGACACCACCCGAGAGGCCGAGAATAACGCGGTCGGTGCCGATCTGTTCGCGAATTCGTTGTACTGACTCTTCGACAAATCCGGGCATGGTCCAATCGCCGCGTGCGCCGCACAACTCCAGCACAAACCGGCGCAACAATGCCGTACCCTGTTTGGTGTGGGTGACCTCGGGGTGAAACTGGACGCCGTAAAACCGACGCTCTTCGTCGGCCATCGCGGCGATCGGGCAACTGTCGTTGGAGGCCATCAGCTTGAAGCCGGACGGCAATGCGGTGACCTTGTCACCATGGCTCATCCAGACATCCAGCAAGCCATGCCCGTGCTCATTTCGCCGATCTTCTATCCCGTCGAGCAAGCGGGTATGGCCACGTGCCCGTATTTGTGCGAAGCCGAATTCGCGTACTTTGCCGGCTTCGACCTGGCCGCCCAACTGCTGCGCCATGGTTTGCATGCCATAACAAATGCCCAGTACCGGCACGCCCGCATTGAAGACTTCAAGAGGTGCCTGGCCGGCATCGCTCTCATAGGCCGATTGATGGCTGCCCGACAGGATTACGCCGCGCAGGCTGCCGTCGGCGCGCCACGCCTGCAGGGTTGCCAGTGCATCGTCGTAGGCATGAACTTCGCAGAACACCTGCGCCTCGCGAACCCGACGGGCAATCAGTTGGGTAACCTGCGATCCGAAGTCGAGGATCAGTATCTTGTCATGCATGATTGTCGTACCTGCCTTGATTGCGCGGCTTAATCGACCTGGTAGTTCGGCGCTTCTTTGCTGATCTGCACGTCGTGTACATGTGACTCACGCATACCCGCCGAGGTGATCTCGACAAACTGCGGTCGCGTGCGCATCGCTTGAATATCGGCGCAACCGCAATAACCCATGCTGGCGCGCAGGCCGCCACAAAGTTGATAAATAATCGCCAATACCGAACCCTTGTACGGTACCCGGCCTTCAATGCCTTCCGGCACCAGCTTGTCGGCGTTGGCTGAGGGGTCCTGGAAGTAGCGATCGGCAGCGCCCTCTTGCATTGCACCGATCGAGCCCATTCCACGGTACACCTTGTAGGAACGGCCCTGGTAGAGGGTGACTTCGCCGGGCGCTTCTTCGGTGCCCGCGAACATTGAACCCATCATGATGGTCGAGGCACCAGCGGCAATCGCTTTCGCCAGATCGCCAGAGAAGCGCACGCCGCCGTCGGCAATGATCGGCACGCCGCTGCCTTCGAGTGCCGCCGCGACATCACTGATCGCGGTAATTTGCGGCACACCGACACCAGCAACAATTCGCGTGGTGCAGATCGAGCCGGGACCGATGCCGACCTTGACCGCATCGGCCCCGGCCGCGACCAGCGCCAACGCCGCTTCGGAGGTGGCGATATTGCCAGCAATAATTTGCACTGACGGAAAGGCCCTCTTGATGGCCCGAACCCGTTCGATGACACCTTTCGAATGACCATGCGCGGTATCGACCACCAACACGTCAGCGCCGGCTCGAACCAGCAGTTCAAGGCGCTCATCGTCGTCGCGCCCAACGCCTACGGCCGCACCGACCCGCAACTTGCCCTGCCCGTCTTTCGCGGCATGCGGATGTTCGGTTGCTTTGAGCATGTCCTTGACAGTGACCAGGCCGCGCAGATCGCCGGCTTTGTTAACCACCAGCACCCGTTCGATCTTGTGCAAATGCATCAGGCTTTGTGACTCTTCGAGGCTGGCACCTTCAAGCACGGTAACCAGTCGCTCGCGCACCGTCATGATTCGGCTGACCGGCTGGTCGAGCCGGGTCTCGAATCGCAAGTCGCGATTGGTGACAATACCGACCACTTTGCCAGCCTTGACCACCGGCAGACCGGAAATCTTGTGCAGCCGGCTCAGCGCAATCACATCGCGCACTTTCATGTCCGGATCGATGACAATCGGATCGGACAAGACGCCGGTTTCGTAGCGCTTGACTTTCTGCACCTCGGCGGCCTGCTCGCGCGGCTCGAGGTTTTTATGAATAATGCCGATTCCGCCCTCTTGCGCCATGGCAATCGCCAAGCGTGATTCGGTCACCGTATCCATGGCGGCCGACAGCAAGGGTATATTCAGGAAGATTTCGCGCGTGAGCTGGGTTCGAAGCGAAGTGTCGCGCGGCAGTATTTCGGAGAAGGCTGGCACCAGAAGGACGTCGTCAAACGTCAGTGCTTTCTTGGACAGTCGCATGGGCGTTTTGTATGCCTTTCATAGGCACAAAGCGCAATTATACAGAAGCCTACTTCTGTCCGGCCTGATCGACCATGTATCGGCCGGATTTGCGCAGCTTGGCGGCTGTACTGGATGATGTCACTGCCGCTCAGTATCGCTGTCGTGCAGGTTTTTGGAAAGCCCATGTTGTTGCCCCGGATCGTACTCAACCGTCTTTTGATTGCGCTTGCCTTCTCAGTGTTGGCCAGCAGCGTTTGCGCGCAGTATCAATGGAAGGACGAAAATGGCCGGATGGTGTTTTCGGATCTGGCACCACCGAACAATATTGACCCTTCGCGAATTGTTCGAACCACATCGGCGCGAAACGGCACTGCCAGAGCATCAACTCCTGGTGCTGCCCTTGGTACTGTGGCAGCAACGCCAACGGCGACCGCCGCCATCAATTCGACTGGCGGTAACGCCGGCGCCAACGCGTCGGGCGGTCGCGAGACCTTGGCCGACAAGGAACTCGATGCCAAGCGAAAGGCGAAGGAAAAGGCCGACGCGGAGCGCAAGAAAAAGGAAGAGTCTGAGCAATCCGCCAAGCTGGCGCGCGCTTGCGACGAAATGCGCACCGAAGTTCGAACCTTGGAAAGCGGTATGCGTACCGCGCGGATCAATAGTCAAGGAGAGCGTGAGTTCCTGACTGATGAAGAGCGCGAGCGTCGAATGGACCTTGTCCGGCGCGATATTCGCGACAGTTGCAAACCAGCTTAAAGTGACTGCTCGGTTCGTAGCGGCGAATGGATTCATAGCCCCCGCAGAGTTCGTAGTCTATGAGCAGCCCGCCGTTGTCGAGCAATGTTTGGGTTGAATCGCAATCCCGGCAGCAATTCGATACGATCGCCGGGCCGTACCAGGTCGCTCAATTGACGCGTCTTGCCGAACACCGACCAGGTGAAATCCACCCAGCCCAGTCGCTTGAGTAGTGCGCGCACTACCGGTAGCTCCATCACCTGTTGGTAGGAGCGCAGCGTGCCGTCCGGATCACTGATTGGCATGGTCTGCCCTTCGTCATGTTCGATCCAGGCCAATTCCAAGAATCGTTCCTCAGTCATAGATCGTCCCCTCACTTATAGGACCGTCCCTCAGCCATAGATCTGCTCGGCACGGCTGACGAAGGCGTCGACCATACTGGACGCAATTTGCGCGAAAATCGGTGCCAGTGCGCCGCCAATCACGCCAGCGTTCATCCGGTAGTCGAGACTGAATTCAATCTTGCAGGCGTCGGCCCCGAGCGCGTGAAAGCGCCAGCAGCCGTTAAACTCTCGGAACGGGCCATCCAGATAGCTCATATCAATACGGCTGGGCGGCAAGTTAAAGTTGCGCGTGGTGAAGTTAAGCTTTGCACCGTAAAAGTCGACATCAACCCGGGCATCGACCGAATCGGCCGGCGAACCCGCCGGGGCGGGACGGACCTGCGACGCCGAACACCAGGGCAGGAACTGCGGATAGGCATTGACGTCCGACACCAGATCGTACATTTGTATACAGGCGTAGGGAACCAGGGCAGATTTTTGAATCGAGGCCATGGTCAAATTCTAGCGTTCTCGACGCATCCGGAAAATTAATGAGTATTGTTCAAAACAAAAAAGCCTCGCACGACTACTTTATCGAAGAAAGAATCGAAGCCGGGCTGGCGCTCGA
>JANORY010000389.1:0-1308 GCA_031415535.1 Burkholderiales bacterium
CGAGGTTCCTGCGCAGGAGGACCTGGTCCATCCGCCGCAGATGCTCCTCGTTGAGGAGATCCTCGTCCCGCAGCAGCTCCTGATCGGCGTCGATCTGGGCGCGCTGGAGCTGGACCGGCGTGATGAGTGGTTCGTCCGACATCTCGCGTCGAAGTCTACCCGCTGACCGTTGCGCCGATGAGCCGCTCATTGGAGGAGGCATCTTCCACATAGCCTGAAATGGTCCAGCGGGCGGGGAGCGCGGGGCCGATTTTGAACAGAACCACCTGATTTTCAATGACTTGAAAACCCGTGCCCGTATCGAACAAAAGGGCTTCGAGGATGCCGGACAGTTTTTCCTGACCAAAAAGGAGATTGACGGGTGGCCTGTTTTTTCGAAAAAAATCGGGAGAAAAGGCAATGCCGATGCCTGTTTCGTGGCTCAATTTTGAAAGGGCTTCGATAACAGGCAGGTTCTCGCAATGAAAATCAACAGGTCGGTCGAGTAAATTTTGGGCGAACAACGAGCCAACGGCCATGACCAAAAACAGAATTCCAAAAAGGATTTTCATAAGTCAGAAGTGTGAGAGGTGAAAAGTGAAAAGTGAGAAATCATGACGTTGCCTCTCACTTTCTCGCCTCTCACACCGCTCTCCTCTGTTAAAACGGCAATTCGTCGTTTTCCGACGTGTCGTATTTGGGCGGTTCGGCGGTCGGAAAAGCCTGCGCGGTGGCTGGCGGCGCGGGTGCGTTTTGGGCAACGGGCGGTTTGTACGGGAGGGCGGCGGCGGTATTTCCATCCCCTTCGCCTGCTTTTTCCATGCGCCAGCAATTGAGGTTTGTAAAATATTTGCCCTGCCACTCACGGCCCCGCAAGTCGAAATAGACTTTGACGCGCTCACCTTCCTGGTAACTGTCGAGGAGATTCACGCGGTCCTGCACGAGCTGAAATTTGGGATATTCCGGGTAGCTGCCGCTCGGAATCTGAAGCACGAATTCGCGGCTGACAAATTTGCCCGACTTGTTTTCCGACGGATAGATTTTCAACAGCGTGCCTTCTATTTCAAAAGCCATTTTTTGAATGCTAAATGATGAATGATGAATGATGAACCGGACGGACTGGCCGAGGGCCGGTCGGGCAAAAGTAGAAATCCGATTGACCTGCCGGTTTCAAAAATTCAGGCGGCGAGCGGCTGAGGTTTGGTCTTTTTTTGAGAAGAGAGGAGCGGTTTTCTGGCCGCCGACGGCCTGTTTTCTGCCAAAACGGTTTCCAAAAACGAGGCAAGCGCGGCATTTACCTGCCCCGGTTCCTCGACCGCGGCCAGCGCC
>JANORY010000390.1:0-5367 GCA_031415535.1 Burkholderiales bacterium
CGGTGCGGCGGGTGTTTCCTTCAACAAGGCCGGCGATCTCGCGCTGGTCGCCAATCGCAACGAAGGAACGGTCAGTGTGCTGGCGGTACGCGGTAACACGGTTCGGGTGATTGAAAAAATCACCGTGGGCAAAGCCGATTCCCTGCCAAGCCACGTGGTTTTCGCGAACAATGACACTTTGGCGCTGGTGACCCGGCAGAACGATCATCAGGTGACCGTGTTGACCGTCGATGGCCTGAACGTCAAGGCAACCGGTCAGGATATTTCGGTTGGAATTCGACCGTATGCCATGGTGACTCACCCGAGCGGTGGTATGGTCGTGGTGGCCAACATCGGGCGCGGAACCGGTGACGTCGATACCTTGAGTGTGATTGACACCCGGCGCGCACCGGCCCGAGTGGTCGCGACCCTCGATCTTGGTACCGACACGCCGGAGGGTTTGGCCATCTCGCGTGATGGTCGCTGGATGGCGGTAGTGGCGCACGCCGGCTCGACCAAAGCACCGAGTTCGGCGTTCGCGTCACCCACCGGCAAGGTCTTGTTATATCGTGTCAACGGTTTTGAGTTTGCCAAGGTCGGCGAGGCACCGATCGGCCGCTGGTCGCAAGGCGCTGCCTTCTCGCGCGACAGCAAGACGCTGTTGGTGCAGAACATGGTCGAGCGGCACATTATGGTGTTCGACCTGTCGGGCCAACGCCTGGTCGATCCGGGCGATCGGATCAGCGTGCCCGGTGGACCGGCGGCATTGCGAATTGCTGAATAGTCCCGTTAAGGTCCACCGAGCCCTGCGTCCAGCAGGCCATGGCGCATCGCCATCAATGCCAGTTCGGCCTGGTTCGACACCGCCAGTTTGCGCTTGATGTTGTAAAGATGGCTGCCCACCGTATTGCCGGATAGCGATAGCAGTTCGGCAATGCGATTGACCGACAGGCCGCGCGCGAGATGAATGAAAACTTCGAATTCGCGCTCGGACAAGGCATCGAAGGGCCGCGCCTGCTCGGTAAGTCGTGACAGATCAATACGGCCGGCCAAGGTAGGATCGAGGTATCGTTCTCCCCTCGCGACGGCGCGCACGGCCTCGACCAATGTTTCGGGCGCCGTTCTTTTTGATAAATAACCACGTGCCCCGGCCTTCAGCATTTGCGCGACGAAGCTGGCGTCTTCGTGAGCCGACAAGGCCAGCACCTTGGCATGCGGAAAATGCGCCAGTAGTCGCGTCGTGGTTTCAATGCCGCTGGCACCACCCAAGGCCAGATCCATGACCAGCAGTTCGGGCAAGTGCTTCGCATACAACTGGCGCGCCTGTTCGCCGGACTCGGCTTCGGCGACGACCTGGATATCGCCGGCATTCTGCAGCAACAGGCGAAAGCCCATCCGCACCAAGGCGTGGTCGTCGCAGAGCATGACGCGGATCATGACACCACCGGCAGTTCGGCTCGTAAGCTCACGCCGCCCCCGGCACCGCGTGCTAAGGTCAATTTGCCGCCGACCGCCTCGGCGCGTTCCTGCATGCCGCGCAGCCCGAAACCACGCAGCCCAGAGTCGAGTCGACCGGCACCGGGTCGACCGGCACCGGGTCGACCGGCACCGAGTCGACCAGCGCCGAGTCCATCGGCGCTAAGCTGCTGCCCGTCGCCCGCCGCGGTCGGTGCGAACGAATTGCGATCCGCCAGGCCTTGGCCGTCATCATTAATCGATAATTCGATTCGATTATGCTCAACCGACAATACAATCCGAATCCGCTTCGCGTTGGCATGGCGCAAGGCGTTGGTCAAGGCCTCCTGGGCAATTCGAAAAACGGTCAGTCGCAGCGCCTCCGGCACTGCGTCGGCACGACTCATCTGCAACTCGATGGCGGGCGAATTCGGCCCTCGGCCGGCTTGCTCGACCATATCTTGCAGGCTCGCCGACAAACCGAGGCTGTCGATCGCCAGCGGCCGCAGTCGCGAGACAATCGCTTGCATGCTGTCATAGAGTTGGGTCGCGCCGTCAGCGATGGCACTGGCCGCCTGCCGCGATTGCTCGGACGTGAGCGCGGGCAGCGCCAACGCCAGCGATTTGATGGCGGTTACCGATTGCGCAACCTCGTCGTGCAGCTCTTGCGCCAGATGCTTGCGCTCGCCCTCGATCCGGGTTTGTAACCATTCGTGAACCGCGCGGCTGTTTTCCAGTTCGTGTTCGGTACGATCGGCCTGGCGTCCCGCGACCACCACCACGACCAGCACCATGGCCAAGATGAACACGACACTCAGCCCGGCCAGGTCGCGCGAATCCTCCCAGCCGTCAAGCGCGGCGCGCGATGCCTCCGGTTCGATGACCATTCGCCCGCCGGCAATCGCCACCACGCGGGGTGCTGAGTCCGGTAACACCCAGGCGGCAAACCAGTCGGGTGCCTCAATATTCTGCTTATAGAGGCTCGGCGGGGATTGATACAGAACTTCGTTGTTCGGACCAAAGAGGGTAATGTTATTGGCTCGAATTCGGCCGGTTCCGTCGAGAAAATTGCGTAGAGTTGACAAACCTTCGGCGCCGGCAATCTGTGCAACCCGCGACAGCAATTGGGCGGTGATCCGATTGGCGGCTTCGACTTCTTCGCGAACCGCGCGGCGCGTGGTTTCGATCTGGATGGCCAGCAAAAGTGCGCAAAAGGCCAGAGCCAACAGGCTGATCGCCAGAATCAGTCGTGCTCTGAGGGTGCTGCGGTGGGCGGGCGGACGGATCTGCAAAACAAGAATTCGATCGGCGTAATCGGGCGCTCATCGTACTACGATCGCGACCATCAACGCTCGGTAAATGCGCGTGCCTTGGCGCGCGCAATCGGTTTCATCAGATAAGTCAACACGGCCCGTTTGCCGGTCAATACATCGACCGAGGCGGTCATGCCGGCGATGATCGGCCGCGCCTTGCTGCCGATGCCACCGCCGTCGGCGGCCGGTCGAACGGTGCGAACGCGGACGATATAAAACGCGTTACCCTTTTCGTCGGTGACGGTGTCAGCGGAGATATGTTCGAGTGTGCCGGCGAGTCCGCCGTGGATCGCGTAATCGTAGGCGGAGAGGCGAACCGTCGCATTCTGGCCGAGGTGCAGGTAGGCAATATCGCGCGGGTTCACCTTGGCTTCGAGCAGCAAGGTGTCGTCTTTCGGAACGATCTCGACGACTTCCTTGCCCGATTGCACAACGCTGCCAATCGATTTGGCATGCAGGGTTTTGACAATGCCGTCGACTGGCGCACGCAACACGGTTTTGGTGACGCGATCATCGAGCGCTTTTAAGGTCTCGTCGAGCCGGCCGAGCTCACTCGCCGCCTCGTTCAGTTCGGCGCGTGCACGGGCGCGAAAACCTTCTTCGATTTCGAGGCGGCGTTGGCGGGCTTCACCCAGGGCGGCGGCTAGGCGGTCGATCTGGGTAGCCGCCATCGCACGCTCACCTTGACTGCGGGCCAGGTCTCGCTCCAGGCGGATAACCTCGATCTCCGACACCGCGCCGGTTTTCAACAGCGGCTTGGTGACGTTTACTTCCCTGCTGAGCAGGGCCAGGGTAGCGACCGACGAATCGAGCCGCGCAACCGCCTCGCGTCCTTCCTCGCGGCGCTGTGCGACCTGTCCATCAATCACCCGCAGACTGCTGGCGTGTTCGATCCGGCGTGCCTGGAACAGCGACTCTTCACGTTGCACCGCCTGCGGCGTGAGGGCTTTCAAGTCAGCGTCGATGCTCAGTCGATCGATACCGGTGGCCTCGGCCTGCAGTCGGGCGAGCTTCGCGCGCAATGCATAGTTCCGGCTGACCGATTCGCCCCTCTGGGCATCGGCGCGAACCGCTTCGATTCGCACCAGTGGCTGATCTTTTTGCACCGACGCGCCCTCGCGGGTCAGAATTTCGGCGATCACGCCACCATCAAAACTCTGCACCATTTGAATGCTTTGGGACGGTATGACCTTGCCGTCGCCACGTGTCACTTCCTCGACTTCGGCAATCGAGGCCCAGACCAGCAGGCAAGCGACACAGGCCAGCGCCAACCAGATAATCTTGCGCCCGCCGGCCGGTGTTTGCTCGACGTAAGCGTCGCGCGCGTCGTTTTTGAACGCAGAAATTATGGACTCACGGATCGGATGGGCGCTGGCGATTTTTTTCATGCTACTTCCCGCGCAAGGCCTTCAGCACCTTGTCTTTCGGACCGTCGGCAATAATCCGACCCTGATCGAGCACGATCAGTCGATCGACGATATCCAGCAAGCTCATTCGGTGCGTCACCAGCAGCAGGGTCCGGCCCGCCGAAAAGGCGCGCAAATTCTCGAGCACGCGGGACTCGCTTTCGCTGTCCATGGAACTGGTCGGCTCATCGAGCAACAGAATCGGCGGTTCATTGACCAGTGCCCGAGCGATTGCGACCGATTGACGTTGCCCACCAGACAGCGACTCACCACGTTCGCCGATGGCCAAGTTAATGCCCTGCGGATGGCGCTCAATGAATGATTTCATGCCGGCCATTGCCGCTGCCTTCAGTACCGTGGAGTCATCGGCAAACGGTGCGGCGATCGCAATATTTTCACGCATCGTGCCGTAGAACAGCATGATGTCCTGTGGCACATAACCGATCGACGCGCGGATCTCGGCTGGATCGATCTGTTTGCTGTCAATGTCATCAAAACGTACCGTCCCGGAGGTCGGTTGATACAGACCCATCAGGAGTTTTTCAATGCTTGATTTGCCCGAACCAATCTTGCCGATCAGCGCTATGCGCTCGCCCGCCGCAACGGTAAACGACACGCGATCCAGGGCCGGCACCTCGGAATTGGGATACTTGAACGACACCTGGTCAAACTGAATAGCACCCTTGACCCGGCGGCGCATGACAAACTTGCTGTCGGCACTACGCTCCTCGGGCAGATCCATCATCCGATTTACGCCCTCGTAGGCGCTGCGCGTGCTGTCGTATTGAACCAGCAGCGACGATAACTGGGCCAGTGGTGCCAGTGCCCGACCGGCGAGTTGACTGCAGGCGATCAGCGCACCCATTGATAATTGATTGTCAATGATCAGGAATACGCCCAGCACGACGGTGCTGACGGTCACTGCCTGGTTAATCCAGGCGGTGCTGTGAACGGCCATCGCACTCCACAATTTGATACGTGCGCCGGTCTCGGCCAACAGCTTGCCGCTTTCTTCCCAGCGCTTCTGGGTGCGGCCCTCGATGTTCATCGCCTTGATGGTTTCAATGCCGACCAGCGATTCAATCAAGGTTGCGTGTCGCTGTTGTCCGGCGCGCTGGGTCGCATCGGTCAGGGGCTTCAGGCGTTTTTGCGTCAATATCGACAGTGCAATGACGATCCCGAAGGCCAGCAGGGTCGGCACGGCCAGCCAGCCG
>JANORY010000391.1:0-7907 GCA_031415535.1 Burkholderiales bacterium
GCCTGCATCGGACCCATGCAGTTCGCCGGCCGGCTGCTGCTGTTGCTGACCGAGCGACGCTGGTCGTCCGAGCGGACCACCCGCCTTATTCTCTGGATGCCCGCCTTGGCGGTTGCGCTCTTCCTGACGCTGAGCCTCGTCGACGCGCCGGCGTGGATTGGGCTGGCTTTTGTCGCCGCCGCCGTTTACGGTGCCGGTAACGGCATGTTAACCATCATCAAAGGTACGGCCGTCGCTGAATTGGTAGGGCCGTCACGCGTGGCGACCTTAAATGGCATTGCCGCGATACCGAGCGCGTTCTTTCGGGCTGCCGGGCCATTCGTTATCGCTGCTATTTGGGAGCAATCTGCGTCGATCCCAATCGCACTGCTGGCACTGCTGTTGGCGGCCGCCGTCTCGGCCCAAAGCTTCATCAGCGCGCGGCGCTACAGTGAGCTCAAGCCACGCTGATTAAAACCGCGCCGATAAGCGATCGACCGATTGGCTCAACTCGAGCAACTCCGCACTGAATGCGGCAAACGAGCTGCGGTCAACCAGGTAAGCCTGTTCGATGGTCAGCCATTGAACGGCTGCAGACTCAACTCGATTTTGACTGTCCTTGATACGCAAGCCGAGATTTTGGGTACTGCTGACCGCACGACGCGCCGCGACGTCGCCGACCACCTGACTCAAATCCTCTTCGAAGTCCCACCGCAAATGTTGCGCAAGCTCACCAATGACCCCCGCCAGCAGAACATCGCCTTCGACGCGCAAATGGCTCGACAGACCGGCCGGACCGGCGCGAAACCCCGCAAAGAGTGCATCGAGCGACGGCCTGAGCCACAGACAGACATCAGCATTGGTGCTGACACCCACGGTATCTGAGGGTGCATGCCCCGACTGCCGTGATTTGAGCGGATCTGCCTCCTGCAGAAAGCCGTTGGCATCGACTCGGGTCATCAGGTTGGGCGCGAACAGGGCGAGCGGAAAACTGGCTTCGATACCGAGCCGAATCGATTTACCCTGGTGCGCGGCGAGCCGTTCCCGTGCCCAGTCTTGTTGCCGCAGTACATGATTGATCGCCCGCAGCAATCCGGCTAAGGGCAGACCTCGCAAATCGCGCTGCTGCTCCTGCGCGCTGGATTCGATGCTGGCGGTAATAGGCTTGACGGGCTGCGGCTGGTTAAAGTCGATCATAAGGATTGCACACCGGCCAACAACCAGCCCGCGGATCCATCAACCGGTTTGGTCAGATTCCAAACTTCGTCAAACGCTTCTGAGGCCAACTCCGAACGTTCGCGCATCGATCCCTGGAACCGCACACTGGCCCTATGCTCGATCGAGCCACTGTGAACACCCAGTAAGGCCGCATTCAAGCTGAGAATTTCGGCCTTGTTCTGGCCCGCCGGGCGAGCCGCAATCTGCGCCCTGATTTTCTCGAACAAGTCCGGGGCGGTGAAGTCAGCCAGTTGTTCGAGATCGGCCGCATCATGGGCGGCCTGCAGGCGAACAAATTGAGATTTTGCCTGGCG
The DNA here is from genome assembly GCA_031415535.1 of Burkholderiales bacterium. Taxonomy (GTDB): domain Bacteria; phylum Pseudomonadota; class Gammaproteobacteria; order Burkholderiales; family Burkholderiaceae_E; genus JANLTP01. The sequence goes on from JANORY010000391.1 coordinate 1,512, forward strand.
CAAAAAAATCTCACTATCGAAGTCGTCTGGAATTCGCCAAGCACTGTCCTCGACGTTCGGCTGTGCCAGCGCGCTGGGTCGAATGACCGGCGCTTCCTGGCGCAGGGCCGCGCCGGATGAAACGCGCGTGTACTGAAGCGCCACCATCGCTTCCTGTCCAACACCGCTGTAGGAATAATTAGGTGTCCAGAACTGCGGTTTAACCTGAGTCCGGCGCGAAGAGAACAGCCAACGAACCGCCAGCATCACAGCGGCCAGAGCGAGCATAAAGAGGACAAAGCTTGCGATTTCCTCGGCAAATCCAAAGTGCGAGGCGAGCGCCGCAAGCCCAAGTCCGGCAGCGGCACCTGCCAGCGGTGCGGTCCAGCGACTGCGTGCCGGCGCAGCCGCCGGTGCTGCGATCGGCGCGGGTGCTGCGACCGTAGCGGCCGGTTGTGGTGCCTGCGTAGCACTCGGTGGCACCGGTTTGGCTTTAGCGGCGGCCGCTGCGGCTGCTCCTTGGCGGGACTGTTTTCCGACCGACTTGCCGCCGCCCAGAGGCTTGGCGTCGGCCACCTCAAGGGCGAGCGTGAAGTTGATAAACAGAGCGCTGATGAGTGCGATTAATGCCACCGGAACAGTGGGTCGGCGCGACAGTGGCTTGGGTGCCAGGCTACGCAGGCACCGGACAGACATACACAGGGTACGCCTGCACGCGGCGCGCACCGTATTGATCACTGCGGAACTTCTCGAAGACGTAGCCACACCAACTTCCTTCGTCCGGATCAGAAACTAAGTCCTGCCAAAACGCTAGAGTTTCACACCCTCATGCAAAGCGACAACACCGCCTGTCAGATTGAAATAACGCACCCGTGAAAATCCTGCCGACATCAGTAGTTCAGAAAGTGTGTCCTGATCTGGATGCATTCGTATGGATTCGGCGAGATAACGATAACTTTCGGCATCTCCGGCAATTTTGGCACCCAATTGTGGCAAGACCGTGAACGAATAAGCGTCATACAGTGGCTTTAAAGGTGCCCAAATCTTCGAGAATTCGAGCACCAGCAATTTGCCGCCGGGCTTCAGCGTTCGTTGCATCTGCGCCAAAGCGCGTTCCTTATGGGTCATGTTGCGCAAGCCGAAGGCAACACAAACGCAATCGAAATAGTCATCGGGAAAAGGCAATTGTTCGGCGTTGCACTGAACGACCTGTGCGGCCAGGCCATCATCGAGCAGGCGATCCCGGCCAATCGACAACATGGCACCATTGATGTCAGTCAGCCAGACTTCGCCACGCTTGCCGACCCGCTTGGCAAACGCTCGCGACAGGTCAGCGGTACCGCCAGCGACATCGAGCACCTTCATGCCGGGGCGCAAATTGGACTGACCGACTGTAAACCGTTTCCAGAGCCGGTGCATGCCGCCGGACATCAGATCGTTCATGACATCGTAGCGATTCGCGACCGAATCAAAAACCGCACCGACGCGCGCAACTTTCTCATGCACGGCTACGGATTCATATCCGAAATGGGTGTCGCGCTCTGACTGGCTCATGGGCGCGAAACCGAACGGGCAATGATCCCAGGTTCCGGATCGCGCGACGCGCCCGCCGAACGCAGCCGCTGCAAGTAGTCCTGCCACAACTGTGCCTGCTGCTCACCGAGCCAATGCAGATAGTCCCAGGAGAAGATGCCGGTGTCGTGACCATCATCGAATTTCGGCTGAATCGCATAATGCCCGACCGACTCGACCGACTCGACCGAAACCAGCCGTTTGCCGACCTGTAAAACTTCCTGACCCGGGCCATGGCCGCGCACTTCAGCGGACGGTGAATAGACGCGCAACAATTCAAACGACAGTCGGTATTCCTTGCCGTCATCAAACGCCAATTCGAGCAAACGCGATTGCTGATGAACCACAATGCGTGTCGGCATCGGCGTGTTTTTGTCTAGACCTGCCATAACCACAATGTTATATGAATTTACCGAGCGTAATTTACCAGTTCTTCACGCTGCGGGTTCAATCAATAATCGAACCCGTTCGAAGCGAAAGCCCTCCTCAATCAGATTGCCAAATCGAACCGCCAGGTCACGATCGGCCAGGCGAAGGGTGCTGACAGATTTCGGCGACCACGAGCCGGGCGGCAGAAAAACACTGTGTTCATCCAGACTACCGGTCGGGCCGCGCAAATAGACAACATTTTCGAACGGCGATTCGGCGCTGAATCTCAGCCCGACAACACGGCCTGGATGAGGCCAGACCTGTACCGTCAGATGTTGCCGCGCATAACGGGCGCTTTTCAAATCAACCTGCTGCGACATGCTCATCAGCCGGCCAATCCAGAGCGCATCGGGATCGGCCATCGCCAGCGCGGCCGGACACTTGCCGGAATCGGGCCGCAGCAGCACCAGGCAATGGTGATGCAGGTGTGCAAACTCATAACGTTCGAGGCCGGCCTGAACAATCTCCGCGTTATGTGTCCAGGCATTGCACACAACCGACTCGGCATAGGAAACCCACGCCAGTGGTGCCTGGCGTTGTTGATGCCGTTTCCGGGCGCGCCGAATCACCGTATTCGATTCCTCATCGCCGTATTCGTAGTGCAGTGCCGCTTGCCGCGCTGCTTCTGGCGAAGCGCTTGGCAGACCGAACAAGGTTGCGCAGCCGGTCGGGGCAATTCGTTGCAGTCGGGCAGGCAAAACCGCCGGTCCCCACACCACAGCCAGCATGCCGAGTAATCGACGCAGGCACTCGGCAGATACACCACGCGGCAAGTGCGCACCATAGGCTACGCCATGGGCCAGACTGGCCGATTGGCGGGCGATCTCGACTTGCAGCTTGTGCGTGTCGAGTCGGACCGCGAACTGCTCGTCAATAACGATCGTCGGGCCATGCGAATTCGCCCGTAGCTCGCCGCCCCGATCAATTCGGAACCCGGCGCGGTGTGCGAACTGGCGTGCCAGGCGTTCGATCACTAATCGCTCGTCGGCGCTATGGGCTTCGAGGTGCGCAACCCGCAACAAGAAAGGCATCACGAACAGGCCGCGCGCGGTATTGCCCTTGAGCATTGAAACTGCGTCGGCTAGCGGCTCATCCATAAAAGTACTGGCGCGCGCCTCGATTGCCAGCCGTGCCAGCTCATTCCACTGTTCGTTGATGATGCTGATCCGATTTCTAAGCCCAATGCGCAACAATCGTGACTGCGCATCCAAGGCTCGAAACATTGGGATAAGCTGCTGCAGCGAATCGGCCGGTTGGTCTTCCGGCAGTGTGACCGCAGCGAGGGCGGCCGGCGAGCGCTCGGCCCGGCATTCAAGGTAGAGATCACGCAGTCGGGCCAGCAGCTCGGCGGCTTGTTGCAATCGGCGCAGGTCTTCTCGCGAGAGCGGGAACGCCGCTTCGCTGCGCGGCAAGGCCTGCGCCTGTAGCGAACGAATCAGCAGCGGTCGGGCGTCTTCCAACTGATCAAAGATTGGTTTGCCGTCATCCTGCGCGGTAGTAAGGCGCTCAAGCAACTGCACGAACGAGTCAAGGCGGTCGTCGGTTCGCGATTGACCTGTCAATAGTCTTTCGACCGAGTGCTCGCCAGCGAACAAATGCTTCTCCAGTAGCAATCACGGTGAGAGAAACAACCCAAAAAATCCGCAATTCCCGACCTCGCAGGGTCGCACAAACGAGCAGCCAAGTCTGCGGCAAATGACACATCGGCATCAATCAGACGGGCTAATTCTCAAGGTAACGCCGGGGCGCTTCTAACCATCAATCTCGATGATCAGATCGGGCTGGAACGCTGGATTCTCGAACCTCGGCACCAGCCCGCGCTTTGGATAACCGCGCGGATTGCTCAAAACGGTCGCCTTGCCGATCGAGTAACGATGGCTCGAATGGGTGTGGCCATGAATCCACCAGTCGCTCTGCGCCACCAGATCGTCGAGGTCGCTGACAAAGGCCGCGTTACTGACCGCGCTGGCGTAGTGTGGTGACACCGAATTCCAGGACGGCAGGTGGTGGCTGATGACGACCCGCGGACCGATCGCCGGCACGGCCAGCGCGCCCTGCAACCACTGTCTGGCCCGGTAATGCAAGGCCAGAGTATCGGCCGGTTGCAGCCTACGCACCGGCAACGCAGCCGGCTCCTTGGCCAACACCTTGATCGCAAAATAATCGGCCATCAAGCCTGAGCTGGCCTGCATCGCTTGTTGCGGATCGAGGTGAAGCGCCCGCCCGGGTACGGCAAATACCCGAAAATCGGTCCATAGCGTGGTGCCGAAGAATTCGACGCCGTTTAAGTACAGGCGTTCGTCATCCAGAAAGTAAATACCGAGCGTCTTGGCTGCCGCCTGTAGCTCGGCCCGGCAAGGTTGCAGCACCTGGTCATAGTATTCATGATTACCGGCAATCTGGATGATCGGATGGCGCTCAAAAGTCGCGCGCGCCCAGTGCAGTGCCCGCACACCGTTATGAACATCGCCCGCCAAAATCACTGCGTCATAGTCACCTTCAGGTGCTTCGAATGGCGCATGTTCGACATGAAGATCGGAAAGTACCAGGACGCGCATATTAGGAACTTCTTAGACCAGTACGCGCTCGATGCCGCCCTGGTTGGCCTGGGCAACATAATCGACCAGCCAGTTCTCACCCAAAATATGCCGGGCAACTTCAACCACGATGTAGTCCGCCTGGGCACCAGAGTCCGCCTCGAAGCGCGACAGGCCCTGCAAACACGACGGGCAAGAGGTCAAAATCTTGACCGGCCCGTTGAACTGTACCGTCCCGTTGAACTCAGCCGTGCCGGTGCTGCGCAATAATTGCACGCCGGCCACCATTTCGGCTTCCTTGCGAAATCGAACCTGCGTCGAGATGTCCGGCCGACTGACCGCCAGCGTGCCAGACTCACCGCAACAGCGATCATTCTTCTCAATCTTGCCGTTCAGCTCGGCATTCATCAATTGGTTGACGACCTTGAGCGGCTGATGCTGTTTCATCGGGCTGTGACAGGGGTCGTGGTACATATAACGAGTACCCGTAACGCCCTGCAAGGTAACGCCCTTCTCCATCAGAAATTCATGAATGTCAATAATTCGGCAGCCTGGAAAAATCTTCTCGAATTCATAACCCTGCAACTGGTCATAACAGGTGCCACAACTGACCACCACGGTGCGAATATCCAGGTAGTTCAGGGTGTTGGCAACCCGATGAAACAGCACCCGATTATCGGTAATGATCTGATCAGCCTTGTCGAACTGCCCGGAGCCGCGCTGCGGATATCCGCAGCACAAATAGCCAGGCGGCAACACCGTTTGCACACCGACCTGCCACAGCATGGCCTGGGTCGCCAAACCGACTTGCGAGAATAATCGCTCGGAGCCGCAGCCGGGAAAATAAAATACCGCTTCGCTATCGGCCGAAGTGGTCTTCGGGTTGCGAATAATCGGCACGTAATTATTGTCTTCAATGTCGAGCAAGGCGCGCGCCGTCTTCTTCGGCAGGTTACCCGGCATTTTTTTGTTGATGAAGTGAATCACTTGTTCCTTGATCGGTGCCTTGCCGACCGTCGCGGGTGGATGCCGGGTTTGGGCCTTCGCACCGATCCGAAAGAAATCATTGGCCAAGCGCTGCAGCCGATAACCGACCCCGACCATCGCCGCCCGAGTCAGCTTGATGGTGTCCGGATCGGTGGCATTTAAAAAGAACATCGCCAGCGCATTACCCGGATTAAATTTCTTCTTGCCCATCTTGCGGAGTAAATTGCGCATGTTCATCGACACATCACCGAAGTCAATGTCGACCGGACAGGGCGTTGCGCATTTGTGGCAGACCGTGCAGTGATCGGCGACATCGGAGAATTCATCCCAGTGACGAATCGAAACACCCCGTCGGGTTTGCTCCTCGTACAGAAACGCCTCGACCAGCAGCGAGGTCGCCAGGATCTTGTCACGCGGCGAATACAGTAAATTGGCGCGCGGAACATGGGTGGCACAAACCGGTTTGCACTTACCGCAGCGCAGACAGTCCTTGATGGAATCGGCAATCGAGCCAATGTCCGATTGCTGCAGGATCAGCGACTCCGCGCCCATCAGACCGAACGACGGCGTGTAGGCGTTGCGCAGGTCGCCTTCGGGCATCAATTTGCCCTTGTTAAAGCGCTGCTTCGGATCGATGCGCTGCTTGTAAGCCCGAAAATCGCCGATCTCTGCTTCGGTCAGGAACTGCAGTTTGGTGATGCCAATGCCATGTTCGCCGGAAATCACACCGTCGAGCGAGCGGGCCAGCGCCATGATGCGCACGACGGCGCGCTCGGCCTCGTGCAGCATGTCGTAATCGTCCGAATTCACGGGAATGTTGGTGTGGACATTGCCGTCGCCAGCGTGCATGTGCAGGGCCACAAACACGCGCGATCGCAGCACCTTGCCATGC
>JANORY010000392.1:0-1947 GCA_031415535.1 Burkholderiales bacterium
GGCCGGATTTGCGTAACAGACGGTGCCAATACGCCGTGAAATCGTATGAGGTGCAGTCGCGGGCGCGGCACCAGCGCCGCCAGGCGCTGCATGAACTCCAGGGGCGACATCACCAGGTGGGTAGTGCCCTCTCGCCAGGCCACAGTGCGCCGCGCAGCGCACTGTGGCCTGCAGGCTAAAGCCTTCCAGGTTGGCGCACAGGGGCTGCTTGAACTGCGCCGCTTTGGGCTTTGCACCTTGCAAGGCCAGCACTTTCTGGCCGGCCCGTGGGCCGTAGGCTATTCGTTATATGCAGGCTGCGGCTTGCAGGAGAACGCCACCAGTTTGTCGTGCCCGCAGCCGCCACAGCGCAGGCGCAGAAAGCCGTGGGCCAAGATGCCGCATTCGAGGAACGCTTCAAACTCGTCCTTCACGAACGGTGGAACGCCGGCCCCTGCTGCGGCTTCTGCCTGAGCGAAAAAGGTCGCGGCATGCTCTTGAACCAGGCGATACAACGTGGTCTGCTCGGGACTGTGACGTTCATACTGAACCCGGGCGCCATCTGGCAACTGACAGGATTGCCGACCAATGACTTGCATGCGAAAAGCTCCCGAGGTTTGAGCCTCGGAGCATCCCGTGCGGCACCACGCGGCGCAATCGTACTGAATGCCTACTTCGGCCCGCCTAAGACCACAGGTCTACCAGTGCAGCAAGCGCGTGATGACCTGTTGGGCAACGACCGCCAGCGAGACACTGGTGTACTGACTCGGGCTGAAGTACGGCGCTTTGGTCAGGCTGTGCCGGGCGCTCGATAACGACAGGTTGGTGCTCAATGAATGATGCGGCTCACTGTGCCATCGCTCGCGCCAATCCATTGCAATGATCTGTCGTCGATTCCGATGGCTCGATGCCCCAACCTACGCCACTCAACTTGTACGCCACGGGTGTTCTGTGAAATGCCTTACCGACGATCGACCATTGCGAGTCGTCCCAACCGAGGCCCAGCCCCTGGAAGCGACGCAACACCTGGCCTTCCGGGAAGTAGGCGCGGTGATAGTTCGCTCGAACCATTCTCTGAAAAGCGTGCTTAACTTTGGTTCATACAACACACTGTCAAGCGGGTGTTTCGCCCTTGCCGAGCAACTCAAGCAGCATCTGTTCGTTGGCATCCACCTGCGCGACCAGAAAGACGCTGCCCAACGCATCGTTGATCAGCGACGCCACCTTGCGCATCGCCGCTTGCTCCTGCAGCTCGGTGTATTCCAGAAGTTCGCCGAGCGATAACCAACGATAGGCGAACAGCGCGCTGTTGATCGCATCTCGATAGACATTAGGCCGAAGGCTGCGCGACAGCCGCTCGATTTCAGCTTTGGAAGCCTGCCATCGGGCGCTGCCGGATTCTTGCGAGGCACCAGAATTACGTTCCCCAGACGGACGTTCCCCGGACCGACCTTCCTCGCTCGACCGGTCGCCCGAGGCAGACTGCTGCTCGAGTGCCAATCGGCGCTGCATATCGGCCGACGACAGCATCGTCGCCACCGAGATTGCCAGCAACATCTCGCTGCCGCCACTGGCAGCATCCAGACGCCTGACCGCCGCAATCCGCGCCATGGTTTCCGGATCGGCGGCACTGGCTCTGGCGTGTCGGGTAATCAGCTCGGAGTGCGCCGAACTGGCGACGATTTCCATCTCCAGGGCGCGTTGTGCCAATACTTCCTTCGAACCGCGAATGAACTCTAATAGTTCGTGCTCACTCGCGTGTTCAATCAACAAGGTTCTAATGCGACTGACAAATCGGCGCGGCGAATAGGCGCGCGCCACCGCAGCACTGAGGCGAGCCCGTTGTTCGGGCTTCAGACGCGCCAGTTGCGGCGTCAGTGATACGGTATGGACCATCGCCTCGCTGAGCGTTTCCATTACCCGTGGCATCTGGCTGACCTGCAAAGCGTCCTCGACCAGCCGCTCGCG
>JANORY010000393.1:0-1539 GCA_031415535.1 Burkholderiales bacterium
TGGCCAAGCCGGCCGAGCAGCCGACTGCAGCGGCGATTGAAGCAATGGTATTGAATAATGTGCTTTCGCGCTTGAGTGTTGAAGGCGTTCGGCAAAGCCAACTGCTGAAGGTCAGCTTCGATTCGACCGATCCGGTGCTTGCCGCCGCCGTCGCCAATGCGGTGTGTGAAGATTTCATTAAGGTCGATATTGACGCGCGTATTCAAATTACCCGAAACGCCGGTGGTTGGATTACCGAGCGGCTGGTCGAATTGAAGTCCAAGCTCGATGCGTCCGAGCAGGCGCTGCAAAATTTTCGCGAGCGCGAAGGCCTGCTCGACGCTTCGACGGTGGTGCTGGGCGGGGTTGGACGCCAGCTCGATAACCTGACACCCAGGCTCATTGAAGCGCGCGTACGCCGCAGCGAAGCCGAGGAGGCCTACAACCAGGTGAAGTCGATTCCGGCTAGCAACTTTGAGGCAGTACCGGCGGTGTTGCGACACCCGGGCGTGCAGCGCGCCCGCGAAATTGAGGCTGATGCTGAAAAGCGCTTCCGTGAACTTGAGCAACGTTACGGGCCCGACTACCCGAAATTGATTGCGGCTGAATCTGACCTTAAAGCGGCGCGCGCAAATACCGCGCGTCAATCGCAGTCGGTGGTCGACGCCTTGAAGAAGGAGTTCAACTCCGCTCGGGCCACCGAACAAATGGTTGAAGAACAGTTGACGATCGCCAAAAGCCAGATTCAAGGCATCAATCGTAAAGACGGGCGGGTGCAGGGGCTTGAGCGTGAAGTATTGACGAATCGGCAGCTCTATCAAACCTTTTTGACGCGGCACAAAGAGACCGGTTCGGGCGCAGAATCGCAGCAGGTTGCTGCACGTCTTGTGGACCCCGCGCTTCCTCCTGGCCTGGCGGCGCGACCCAATAAGCGGCAAACCATCATGATGGCTTCGGTAGCCGCGCTCTTGCTGGGCATCTTGGCGGCGCTCATGCACCGGCAACTTAGAAATTTGGTCAATACTCGCGACGATGTCGATCTGAAACTTTATCAGCCGCTGCTGACCGCACTGCCGGTGCTGTCCGGGAAGGCCGCGCGCAGCCGCGCTACCGCCGTAATAGAACACCCGAATGAAGTTTTTTCGGAAGGCATTCGCACCGCCAGCACCGGCCTGATGCTGTCCTGCCTCGATTCTCCGCACAAGGTCATTGTCGTAACCTCGAGCATTCCGGGCGAAGGTAAATCGACTATTGCGAGCAATCTGGCCTTGTTTCAGGCCCGCCAAGTCAAAACTCTGCTGATTGACGCCGATCTGCGACGACCCACGGTGGCCAATGCGTTTGGTCTGCCCAAAGGTCAGAAGGGACTGTCTGACCTGGTTTCGGGACAAGCCACCGCTGCTGAATGCACAGTGACCCATGATGCCAGCGGCCTGCATATTCTTTCGGCCGGCACCGTGCCACCGAACCCGCTGGAGTTGTTGATGTCGAATCGGTTTGCCGAAACGTTGCTGGATCTTCGCAACCGCTACGAATTTATCATCATCGATTGCCCGCCCT
>JANORY010000394.1:0-19032 GCA_031415535.1 Burkholderiales bacterium
CGGTGTCGGTGTCGGTGTCATGTGTTCAGGACTTTCTCTCGCGGGCCAATTGTTCTGATAAATACTTCGCTTTTTCGCGTGCCGCCACATCACCTTGTCGTGCGGCGGCGCTGTACCACTGGAGTGCCTGCTGCAGATCGCGCTCGACACCGGTGCCACGTTCGTACAAGGAGGCGATGGTGTACTGAGCGGCAACATCGCCGGCCTTGGCCGCTTGCGTGTACCAGTGCGCCGCTTGGCGGTCACTTTGCGTGACCCCGCGTCCCAGAAAGTATTTGAGCGCAAGCGCGTGCGCAGCCTCTGCGTGACCTTGCTGAGCAGCCAATTCAAGGTACCCATGGGCATGCTTTGCGCTTCGCGCCGGGATATCGCCCGCGTCCAGCAGTTCAGCCTGCATGAACTGAGCGGGCGCAAAGCCTGCATCAGCACTGCGCTGCAGCCATTGCAATGCTTGCGACCTGGTTATACTTCGGCTCTCTGCGCGAATGTTCATGACGGCCAGGTTGTACATCGCGCTGGCATCACCCACCGCAGCGGCCCGACGGAACAGCCGGACCGCATCCTTTAAGCGGCCGGCTTCGTAGGCCGCAAAACCTTGGTCGTTCCAGGCAATAACTCGGGCCCGTTCGATTGCCTGAACTGGCGCTGACGCTGATGGCGACGCTGATGCCGACGCTGGCGCTGACTCTGCCGGGTAGACATTCAAGAACAGGCACAAAAACAGGCCCAAATAAAAACCCAAATACCAACGCAAATACCAACGCAAATACCAACCTAATTTCAAACCCAGATCCATTGTCAAGAAACGCGTGCGACCGCTTGAGGTCGAAGCGACACCACCGCAAGGAACACAAAGATTCAAAAGGTTAAAACGCGGCGCTGACACAGGGCGTGACCTGAATGATACAGACGATGATACAGACGATTAAATCAAGCGCGAACGGATGATTTAGAACAAGCCGTTCGGCTTGATCGCTTGAAATTTCAAGACATTGGTCCTATCTTAGCGCAACTGGGTAGACCTGACTTTAAAAGTGAGAATACGATGATTCGCAAATTTTTGGTGATGACGGCGTTGGCAGTGAGCATAGGTCTAAGTGGCGGACTGAGCGGCTGCGGCTATAACGAAATACAGACCTTTGATGAATCAACCAAGTCTTCCTGGTCCGAAGTGTTGAATCAGTATCAGCGGCGTTCGGACTTGATTCCGAATCTGGTCAATACCGTCAAAGGTTATGCGCAGCAGGAAAAAGATGTCTTGCTGGGCGTCACTGAGGCGCGTTCGCGGGTCGGCCAAATCAAAGTTGATCCTTCCGATCCGGCGTCGCTCAAGCAGTTCGAGTCGGCGCAACGCGATATGGGCAGCGCCCTATCGCGTTTGTTGGTGGTGTCTGAGAATTATCCGCAACTCAAATCCGATGCGAACTTTCGCGAGTTGCAGACTCAACTTGAGGGCACCGAGAATCGCATCACGGTGGCGCGCAAACGTTATATTGAAAGCATCCAGCAATACAACGTACACGTTCGGCAATTCCCGGCCAACCTGACGGCGATGGCGTTTGGCTACAAGGAAAAACCGCAATTCGCGGTCGAGAACGAGCGCGAAATTTCGAAGCCACCAGCGGTCAACTTCGAGAAACCGGCTGAGAAAAAGTGATCCCTTCCACGCGCAGCCGAATGCTGCGCGCATTCGGTATCGGCGTATGGTTGTTGAGTTTGTGCTGGTCGGCGCTGCTGCACGCGCAGCCGCCGCTGCCGGCGCTGACCGGCCGCGTCACCGATCTGACCGGTACGCTCAAACCCACCGAGCGCCAGCAACTTGACGCACAGCTCGCCGATCTGGAGCGCCGCAAGGGTAGCCAGTTGGTGGTGGTTATGGTGGCCAGTACCCAACCGGAACCGATTTCCGACTATGCCATAAGACTGGCCGAGCGTTGGAAGATCGGTCGCGCCCAGGAGCAGGGCAAGAAGGTCGATGACGGCGTCATCTTGTTGGTCGCCAAAGACGATCGCAAGGTACGTATTGAGGTCGGTTATGGCCTGGAAGGTGCGATTCCGGACGGACTCGCCAAGCGGATTATTGTTGAAGCCATCGCACCTAAATTTCGGGAAGGCAATTACTTCGGCGGAATTCAGGCAGCCGTTACCGACTTGACCAAACTGATTGATGGTGAGCCCTTGCCGCAACCCTGGCGCGATGCTCAGAAGCCGGTCGACGCAAGCGGCGCGGACGAGGGCGTCGGTTGGTTGGGCATGTTGTTGTTTGTGTTCGTCGGCGGCCTGATTGCAACCACCCTCTTCGGGCGTTTTTTCGGCTCGCTGGCAGGGGCGGTCGGTGCTGGTGCGCTAACTACAATCTCAGGATTCGCGCTGCCATTCGCGTTGCTGGCAGCGCTCGGAGCCTTTCTGTTTCTGCTGGTCTTCTCGGCTAGCCGCAGCGGTCTGAGCCGGGTTGGGCGCCATACCTATCGACCGGGCGGGGTCATACTGCCCGGCGGCTGGGGTGGCGGTGGTTGGGGCGGTGGCGGCGGCGGTGGTGGTGGTGGTGGATTTTCGGGCGGCGGCGGTGGCTTTGGCGGCGGCGGCGCATCGGGGGATTGGTAAATGCAGCACAGCAGTCGCGTCAGACGGGCGATCCGCCATGAGTTCTTTGGTGCCCGAGCCGTGCGCGCCTTGTTACCGGATTCGAGCATGCTGAAAATCGAAGCAGCGATCACGGCCGGTGAGCTGCGGCATAGTGCCGAGATTCGATTTGTGATTGAAGCCTCGCTCGATCTGGCACAGGTGTGGTCGGGCATTACGCCGCGCCAATGTGCGCTCAAAGTATTCTCCGATCTGCGCGTTTGGGACACCGAAGCCAACAATGGCGTCTTGCTCTACGTACTGATGGCTGATCGGTCGGTCGAAGTGATTGCCGATCGGGCGGTGGCGCGATTGGTGGCGCAATCCAGTTGGGACGCGCTGTGCCAACAGTTGGCGCTAGCGTATCGGGCGGGCGACTATCTGGAGGGCACCTTGACTGCGATTACCGAGCTGCACAGGCTCATCGAGCCGCATTTTCCACCGTCTGCCAATAATCCGGATGAGCTGCCGAATCGGCCGCTGATTATCTGAGCAATTCGGCGGCGGCGCTGCTGGCGAACGGTGGTTTGCTTGAGTTCAACGGTTCGAGCAAGGTTTCGATCGTTTCTGCGACATCAAGCAGTGCCTCGTCCTGATCCCATCGACCCACCAACTGCAGTCCAGCCGGCAGGGCAACGCCGGTTTCATCGCGCTCGAAGCCACACGGCAGCGACACGGCCGGATGGCCGGTGACACTAATCCAATAGCAGCTCTTTAACCAATCGATATAAGTGCCCAAGGACTCGCCATTAATGCTGGTCGGGTAGGGCAGATCGATGCTGAACGGCAGGACTTGAGAGGTCGGCAAAATCCAGGCATCAATATCGCCCATGAAGCGGCGCATACGCTCGAAGATTTCGGTACGCAGGCGAGCGGCGGCGGCGATTCGTTCGGCAGTCAGATCAAGCCCGAACTCAATATTCCAGATCACGGTGTCCTTCATCAAGTGTTGATCGCTCCAATAAAGCGATGCCAAATTCTCGACAAAATACAAGCCGCGAAGGGTCTGGAAACATTCATCGGCACCGGCCAGATCGGGGGTAGCTTGAATCAGTGTAATACCGGCTTCCTGCAAAATATGAGTGGCGCGGCGGATGGCGCGATGCACCGCAGGATCAACCGGGATTCGACCATCGCCATCAATAGTCCAGGCAATTCTGAGCGATCGCGGTTCGCGCGGCATCGCACCGGCCCGCTCGTAGCGCAGGATGCCGCGCTTTTGGTACTGCGACTCTTCCGATAGGGCGTCGCACCACGCCTTGATCGGGCGCTTGCCAGCCGGGGTAAAGATCGATCGATAACACAAGCGCAAATCGTCAACGCCGCGTGCCAGCGGGCCGGGCATCGACAAGGAACTGAAACCATTGGCGCCAGGCCGTAATAGTGGGTTGGGCTTCGAGCTCGGCCGCATGCCGACCACGCCGCAAAAGCTGGCCGGGTTGCGCAAACTTGCCGCCAAGTCAGAGCCGTCCGCCACCCAGACCATGTTGCTGGCCAATGCGCAGGCCGAGCCACCGGACGATCCGCCCACTGTGTGTTCCAGCGAGTAGGGATTTCGAGTGCTGCCGAATAATGTGTTGAAGGTTTGTGAGCCGGCTGCGAACTCAGGAGTGTTTGATTTCGCCACCAGATTGGCATCGGCGTCGAGCAGTCGCTGCACGATCGGATCGTTCTCGTTTGGAATGTGATCGGCGAATATCGGTGAACCAAAGGTCGTTTTCACGCCGGCAGTACGATGTGTATCCTTGGCGCAGTACGGCATACCGGCCAACTGTCCGACCGGTTCGCCCAAGCTCAGGCTGGCGCTGATTCGCTCGGCTTCGGCGAGCACCTCATTGCGGGCGCGTAAGGTCGGCAATGCGTTCAGCAGCGGGTTCATCTGGTCGATCGTCGATAACGATCCGGCAACCGTCTCAACCGGCGACAACCAACCGTCGCCGTAGGCGATCAGGTGTTGTCGGATAGTTCGAATCATGATTCGGGATGGGCTTTGCGCATCATCAAACGATTAAATAACTGACCCGGTTATACAACGGGGTCCAGCAAAAGTTTTCGGCAGGTCGCGGTGTCGAGTTGCAACTGATAGCCGCTCGACAGTGCCCGCGCCGAATCGTCCAGCCGACTGGCGCGCTGGACTTCTGTGCAGGCCTTCAGTTCAGCGCGATAGGCGTCGAGCTCGGCCCGCAGCCGGTAGCTGCGGCTGAAATAATAGCGGGCAAAATGGATCAACAGTCCGCCGCGCCAGAATTGTTTGCAATGTTCCAACTCGTGCACCACCGTTGGCCAGTCGTTGGCATAGTCCTTCGCCAAAACTACGAACGGTCCCATACAGATGCCGACCAGTCGGCCCGGCAGCCTGGGTACGGCAATCACCGGAACCGGCAAGATGCCGCCTAAGGAATATATTCTTGTGTTCATGCCAGCCATTTTTCCGATGCTACAAGTTATCACAGCCATCGCCCGAACTAAATATGCAATCGTGAACTAGTCGATAATCTGTTGAAATATTGTGAGCGCCGTTAGTTTGATGCAAAAAACCTGGAGCCGTTCGACGCAGTCCCGACCGGTTTGGCAATCATTGCTGATGGTTCTGGTGTGTATCGCTTTGCATTGGTTCGCGCTGCGGGTCTTGGTCAGTCAGAGTGCATTCATCGAACCGCGACCCGATTGGCGCAAGGCGCCGGTGCAAATTGAAATCCTGGCGGAATCCCCGGCACGTCCCAGCGATCCGCCTGCGCAGGAGCCTGCTGAGGCGCAGGCGGCCAAGAAACCGAGCAGCAAGCCGATTTATCGTCCGAGGCCGCCGCGACCCGTGAAGCGGTCTGCGGAACCGTCTGCTGGACCCACCGCTGAACCCATTGCCGCGCAGCCGGCCTTGTTGGACCCGGTGGCGTCAAACGCCAGCGAATCTGTCAACTCCGTCGACAGATTGGGTACGACGGGTGATCCAGCCGGGGTGTCTGACGGTTCAACTGCCGGTTCAACGGCCAGCGCGACTGGATCTGTATCCGAACCGTCGCCTGCCCCCGCAGCAAGCGCTGATGCCGGGGCGGCCGCATTGGCTGTCAAACGAGATCTGGATGATAAAGCCGAGCCGGCCCCGCCTGTACATACACCCCGTTTGCTGATCGGCAAAGCGCTGCCACCGCCACTGCCATCGGGCCGCTGGAGCTACTCGATTCATATGGGCGATTTTGAGCAAACCGGCTCGGCTGCATCGCTGAAACTCGGCTTTGAAAATTACGGCACCGCCTATACACTGCGCACCGAAATCAGTGCCTCCGGGCTGACGGCGCTGTTCTATGGCGGCGTACGTCGCGATTTCAGTCGCGGCCGCATCACCGCCAACGGCTTCGAGCCGGAACGTTATGCCGAGCAACGCAGTAAAGGCGGCGAGCGCGCTACGCTGATCGATTACGCGCGGCGGCAGATCCAGTTCGCGGGCGGTGATGTTGGCGATTTCCCGGAGGGCATTCAGGATCGCTTGTCGAGTCTGTTCCAATTGGGTTTGCTGGCGCGCGCGCAGCCGGAGTTGTTCACCGCTGGCAAGACGGTGGAGATACCGGAATTAAATTTGCGCGACGTTGAAAAGATACGCTATGTCGTTGACGGACCCGCCGAACTGAAGACCGCGCTTGGCGTGTTGCGTACCTTGCACCTGACGCGCCAGCCCGGCACCAGCGGCAAGGACCCCGAGATAGAACTTTGGCTCGACTATGATTTCGGCATGCTGCCGGTCAGAATTCGACTGACCGACGCCAGCGGACGGGTCATTGATCAGGTGATCGACAGCAAGTGATCGACGGCAATTGATTGAGGGTTCTCAACTTGATGAGGGTCCTCTTAACGCTTCGGGGTCCAGGAATCCTTCAGGCTGACGGCGCGATTAAAGACCATGCCGCTTGCTGGCTGATGATCTTTCTGGTCGGCAATAAAATAGCCATGCCGCTCGAACTGTAAGGTCTGGCCCGGCTGGGCCGCCGCCACGCCGGGCTCGACCCAGGCCGATACCACGCGTTTCGAATTCGGGTTAATCGCCGATTTGTAATCGGCACCGCCGGCGTCCGGGTTCGCTTGCGAGAACAGACGATCGTACAAGCGCACCTGGGCGGATTGCGCATCGCGCTGGGAGAGCCAATGAATATTGCCCTTGACTTTGTATTGATCAGAGCCTGGCGTGCCGGATTTTGAGTCCTCCAGATAACGTGCGGTGACTCGGATGATCTCACCCGCAGCATTTTTTTCGCAGCCGATACATTCGACGACAAAGCCGTGCCGCAGGCGAACCCGATTACCCGGGAATAGTCGGAAATAGCCTTTGGTGGGCGTTTCAATAAAGTCTTCGCGCTCGATCCACAACTGACGAGTGAATAAAAAGCTGCGCAGACCCAGTTCAGCTTGCTGCGGATGTACCGCGGCAGTGCATTCAATGCTGCGCGCTTCGTCAAGGTTTACGATGACCAATTCGAGCGGATCGAGCACCGCTGCGGCACGCGGCGCGCGCCGCTCGAGATCATCGCGCAGCGCCTGTTCGAGGACACTCATGTCGATCCATGAGTCGGCCTTCGACACACCGATTCGCTCGCAAAAGAGCTGCAGGGACTCCGGTGTATAGCCGCGCCGGCGCAGACCGACCAGCGTTGGCATGCGCGGATCATCCCAGCCGTCGACCAGTTCGAGCTGCACCAGTTCTTGCAGTTTGCGCTTGCTGGTGACGCAGTAGCTGATGTTTAATCGCGAAAATTCGTACTGATGCGGCAACGGCCGCTCAAAGAACCCGCCGTCAGCCAGTCGTTCAAGCAGCCAGTCATAGAACGGCCGATGATCCTCGAATTCAAGTGTGCAAATGGAATGGGTAATGTTCTCCAGCGCGTCCGAAATCGGATGCGCATAGTCGTACATCGGGTAGATGCTCCAGGCGCGGCCGGTGCGATGATGTTCGGCCAAGCGAATCCGGTAGAGCACCGGATCACGAAGATTGATGTTCGGCGATGACATATCGATGCGCGCACGCAGCACATGGCTGCCTTCGGCGTGCAGGCCCGCGCGCATTTCCTCGAACAACTTCAAACTCTCCGCAGCGCTGCGCTGGCGGTGCGGTGAATCGATACCGGGCTCGGTCAGGTTACCCCGATTGCCACGCATTTCATCGGCGCTTTGCGAATCAACATAGGCAAATCCGGCCTCGATCAGATATTGCGCAAAACGATAAAACTGCTCGAAATAATCGCTGGCAAAGTAAAGATTGTGCTCGTCGCCTTGGTCCCAGCGAAAACCCAGCCAGTGAACGACGTCGACGATCGCATCGACATATTCCTGATCTTCCTTGGCCGGATTGGTGTCGTCAAAACGCAAATGGCAGCGACCATTGAAGTCGCGCGCCAGGCCGAAATTCAGGCAAATCGATTTGGCGTGGCCAATATGCAGATAACCATTTGGCTCGGGCGGAAAGCGCGTTCGGATGCGGGCTGCATCCAAGCCCGATTGCCGATGTGCACGCGCCACAGCGGGTGTACCGGACCAATGACGGGTCGCGTAGACGCCGGCTTGCAGGTCGGCGTGAACCTGGTTACGAATAAAGTTGCCGGTTTTGCCAGCGCCTGCGACGTCAGAACCTTCACCCGACATTCAAACTCCCAACAGCTCGACTTCAAACAGCAAAGTGGCATTCGGCGGAATCACGCCACCGGCACCGCGCGCACCATAACCCAGGGCCGGCGGAATGATCAGCCGACGGGTGCCGCCGATTTTCATTCCAGTAACGCCATCGTCCCAACCCTTGATGACGTGGCCTGCGCCCAGCGGAAACGAAAACGGATCACCGCGATCCTTGCTCGAGTCAAACTTCTGACCGGCCTGCTCATTCTGGTAGAGCCAACCGGTGTAGTGCACCGAGACCTCATCGCCAGTTTTCGCTTCGGCACCGGTGCCGACTTTTACATCATCAATTTGCAGTCCTGAGGGGAGCGTTTGGTACGCCATGAAACATCCTTTCATTTGATTGTTTGACAGACTATTTATTTGACAGGCGCGAACGAATCATTTCAATGCGGGCCCGATTGACACCGAAATCCTTGCGACCCAGGCGCGATGCCGAGCGCGCATGGATGAGCTTCGCCTTGGCGTCGAGCAGAAACTCGACATCATCGACGAAGCCGAGCAGTTTGGTTCTGAACTCGGCGTAGAGGTAGTTCGATTCAGCCTTAATGACCGTGGCCATCGGATCGGACGTAATCAGCGCTTTTAATTGCTGAAAGCGCTTGTGCGGATTGCTGCCGGCGGCAATCGGCGCGATCTTCTGATACTTCGATTCGGCGAAGCTCGATACGGCGTTCAAAGGCTTTGTATCGACCGGCTGCAATTGGCCATTTGTCGTACCGATTTTTTTCGGTGGTTTGCCGCTTAATAAACCCAAAATTTCTCCTTATTGGCTACTACGCAGACGTTTCAGCAGACTCGAGGTATCAAACCGGTGTCCGCCCATCTTTTGGACATCACCGTAAAACTGATCGACCAAGGCAGTTACCGGTAATGGCGCGCCATTGTGCCTGGCTTCGTCAAGGCACAGCCCCAGGTCCTTGCGCATCCAGTCGACGGCAAAGCCAAAGTCGAACTTGTCGTCGACCATGGTGTTGCCGCGATGCTCCATTTGCCAGGATTGTGCGGCACCTTTGCTGATTACCTCGAGCACCTGTTTCATATCCAAGCCGGCCGCCAGCCCGAAATTCACGCCCTCGGCGAGGCCTTGCAGCAGCCCGGCGATACAGATCTGGTTGACCATTTTCGCGAGCTGGCCGCTGCCAGACGCGCCCAGCAAGGTTACGGCACGGGCATACGCCACGGTCACTTCCTTGATTCGTTCGAACGCCTGGGGCTCACCGCCGCACATGATGGTCAGTGCACCATTGACTGCGCCGGCCTGACCGCCTGAAACCGGCGCATCGATAAACTGCAAGCCGCGAGCTTGCGCGAGTGCGGCGAGTTCGCGGGCCACCAGGGCCGAGGCGGTGGTGTGATCAACAAAAACACTGCCAGGCTGCATGCCGGCAAACGCACCGTCTTTGCCCAACGTTATGCTGCGCAAGTCGTTGTCGTTGCCAACACAGGCGAACACGATGCTGGCACCGTGTACGGCGGCCTTCGGCGAGGTCTGGCGGTGGCTGCGCGGGTGGCCAGCGGATGTGTACTCGCTGAGCCACTGATCGGCCTTGCTGGTGGTTCGGTTGAAGACCGTAAGCTCGTGGCCCGCACGGGCCAAGTGTCCGGCCATGGGGTAACCCATAACGCCCAGCCCCAGGAAGGCAAGCTTCTGCGGCTCAATAATTGGGTAGCTTTTAGTGTTCATACGCTGCAAGACTTTTCTGATTTCAGTTCAGACAAGCCGTTAATTGTAGCGTCTGGCCTTTAAACCGCGCGCAAACCGCAGCACGGCCCAAGCGGTATCGGAGCGCCCAGCCAGCGTTGCGACGCTGCGTTTGACGCGATTCTGAAGCAGCGCTGCGGCGGCCCGAAACTCGTGTTGCGAGTCGCAACGAGTCGTTCTGCTGGTCATTTTCTTGACCGCTCGGCCCCACCGAATCTTGGCCCAGTATTGCCGGATTTCGTCGGTAACGGGCCCGGCGTCGGCGTTCTCGGACAGAATCGTGTTGAAGATAAAGTCCTCGGGCACCGCAAACCCGGCCGACGATGCGCTGTGCGGATGAATTCGATAATCGGTGAGCTTGTCGCGCACAAAGTACAAAGCGGCGCGACGCTTGATCAACTGATAAACCAGCCAAAGATCATACAGGGGCGCTGCGGCCGGCGGAAACTCGGTCGCCAATACAGCAGCGCGCCGGATCACTGCACAGATGGCCGGATTGGGGGCATTCCAGACGGCGGTCAGTCGCAGACCGGCTTCGAGCGGCAGTTGCATCGGGCCGTCGGGTAATCGATCACGATGGGTGTTGCGCGACAGCGTACGCGTGGCCTCGATCATCGGCGCTCCGCGTTGATCGACCAGCTCGTAATCGCCGAACGACATAGCCAGCGTTTCATCGGCCAGCAGCGGCGGCACCAGACGGGCAAGGAAGTTGCTGTGCCAGGCGTCATCATCATGCAGGGTCGCGACTAACGGTGTCTGCGCGAGCCGGATCAGTTCAAGCCAATTGCCCTGCGCGCCGAGGTTTTTGGGATGGGCAATATAGTTGATTCGTGAATCAGACACTTCTCCTGCGATGGCTGCGCATTCGGCGCTGTTGGCGTTGTCGCCAATCAACACGACAAACTGTGTAAACGATTGTTTCAGTAGCGATTGAATCGCTTCGCGAAGGTATTCGGCACGACCATTGGTCGGCAGGATCACCGTCACCAAAGGGGCGTCGTGCGCGCTGCCGTCGACTGCTGGTTGGAGCATGTTTAACAGAGTTCCGGATTAGGGTTTGGTTCGCTTTGCAACATTGATGCAAGTCAGTTTTGGAAGCAATGACCGCCAGTCCGGGATACCTGACGTTGATCGGAAACGAAGTGGCGATCGCTGACGCGACTCTGAGAATTGAGTGTCGCAGATTGCTTATATTCGCCTATTGCTTTAAATGACCCTCGTCAAAGTACCTGACTCAGTTCCGGATTTCTATCGCCACGTGTATTGCATCATGGGACTTCCCTTTGATGCTCATACACTGGCATCGGCACGTCAAAGCCTGGTGGAGTCGATCACGTTGCGCAAGCGTTGTGTGATTGTCACACCCAACGTTAATTTTATTGCCGCTTGTCAGAACGACGCTGCCTTTCGTGACCTGCTGCTGAAAAGCGACATGTCCTTGGTAGACGGCATGCCAATTTTTCTGGTGGCGCGTTTGTTATCGTTGCCGATACCCGAACGGGTGTCGGGCGCCGGGATGTTTGAATCACTGGCCGAGCGGCAAACCGAGAATCCGATTTCGGTTTATCTGTTTGGTGAGGCGCCGGGCATCGCCAAGTCGGCCAGTGAGGAGATACAGATCAACGCAACTGGCATAACCAGCGCCGGCTGGTTAGAGCCGGCCTTTTCGTCGGTGGAAACGCTCAGCGAAAATCCAATCATCGATGAAATCAACGGCAGTCATGCGGATTTTCTGGTGATTGCCTTGGGCGCGCAAAAGGGTCAGCGCTGGATTGATCTGAACGTCAATCGGCTGAATACACCGGCGATCTGTCATCTGGGTGCGGTGATCAAAATGACCGCTGGTGTGATTCGGCGGGCACCGCTGGTGGTTCAGAAACTCGGTTTCGAATGGCTCTGGAGAATCAAGGAAGAGCCGTTCTTATGGAGTCGTTATCGTCGCGACGCCTATGTCTTGCTGAAGTTATTGCTGACTCGAACTGTTCCTTACATCACCTTTAGAGTGGTCCGCAGTTTTGCCAAAGCCCAGGGGCTGCCGGCTGAATCGAGGGCCAGCCGACGTGCCGGGCTGCAATCAATACGATTGTCCGGACATTGGCGCGAAGTCGACTCCGAGGTGTTACGCAGCGCCTTCACCCGAATGGCGCAATCGGGCGAGGACATCGAACTGGATCTGAGCGAGCTGACCTATCTCGATAGTGCGATCGTTGGTCTATTGCTGTTGTTGCGAGGCCATTGCTTAAGGTCAGGTGCGCGAATGCATATTCGCGGTATCGCCGCGCCGGCCAGACGGATCTTGCATTATTTATGCGCAGAATTTCTGCTTGACCCCGTCATAGGTGCCCGACAAACCAGTGCTACTGAAGTCAGCAAACCCTTCTCGCTGTCGGGCAATGATGCTGAATTCGCTGAGTAGCGTCTATTCGGGCTTGCGAGCACGGGGCATTACCCCAGCGATTGAAAAGCGGCTCGGGCTGGCACTCATCATTCTGGCAACGGTCGCCTGCAGCGCGGCCCTGGCGTTTCGCCTCGCTGCACCCTTGTCGAACAGTCCAGCGCTGATTGTATTGTTCCCGATCGCGCTGGCGGTGTTCTTTGTGGTGATCGTCAGACATGACCTGGTACTGCTGGGCATTATTGCGCTGCGGGCAGCGATTGATCCGGTGCTGGAGATTTACAAGCAAAGTAGTGGTTTTGGCCCGGGCGCAGCGGTCAATGCGATGATTCTGCTGTTGATGTTCATCACCATCGTCAGAAGGCCGCAGCCTTTGCTGCGCGGCAGTATTCTGATCTGGCTGCCATTTCTGCTGCTGGCGGCGGTTGCCATCGGCGACTCGCCGGATCCGACCCGCGGCATTCGGATGCTGATGTTGTACATCTCCTACATGTCCTTGTATGCAATGCCGATCGCTTTGATCAACAGCAAGGACGATGCGCGACGATTCATGATCGTCATGCTGCTCGGCTCGATTGTGCCTACCTTGGGCGGATTCTTTGACATCGCACGGGGCGGCATTTCGGTGGCTAACCCCGATGATCCGACGCTTGATGAGAACAGCGACCTGGCGGTCGCCGACTATGGCGGATTCCGTATTCAAGGTGTTTTCAGTCACCCGAATATTTGTGCGATGTTTCTGGTTGCCATGGCGACCGCATTGCTTTACACCATCAAATCAAATTTGTTCCGCTGGAGTGCGTTGCAGCGCTTTGGCCTGTACAGTTACCTGGTCATGCAACTGGCGCTGTTGGTGGCGACTCAGACCCGCTCGGCCTGGGCGGCTGCGTTCTTCGTGTTTCTGGTTTATGGCGTTTTTATCGAGCGAAAATTCCTGATCTATATGGCCGCAGCGCTGCCAACCATGTTGCTGTGGCCGCCGATCCAGGATCGGCTGGCGGAAGCTTTATTCGGCATGCAGGTTCGCGCCAATGATCAAATGACCTCTTATGCCTGGCGGGTCGAGATGTGGCGTGCGGCGATTCCGTGGATTCAAGAACACTGGCTGTCGGGTTGGGGCCTCGATTCCTATACCGATTATTCGGCGATCTTTTTTCTGCTCGAATACAAACGTGCTTATGATGCGCACAATCTGTTCATTCAACTGGCCTTTGAGATTGGTATTCCGGGTGTTCTTGCATTCATCGTGATCTTTTTCTGGCTTATTGCAGCTTCGCTGCGCACGTTCCCGCATGCACCCCTGGAGTCGGTATTGATTGCCGCCTCCTGCGTCGGCTTCCTGATGATCTCGTATTCGGATAACGTGCACCGCTACCTGGTATCGAACTGGTATATCTTTTTCATGCTCGGCACACTGAGCGCGATCACCTGGTTGCCGAGGCGGGCGCGTCATCGATTGCGAACTCAGGAATAGTGCCCGTGAAACTCGGCTATCTCGTTAATCAGTATCCAAAGGTCAGCCATACCTTTATCCGGCGCGAAATTTTTGCGCTCGAGAAACTCGGTTTCAAAATTGAGCGTTACGCGTTGCGCGGCTGGGATGCCGAGGTGGTTGATCCGGCCGATCTTGCCGAACGCGGGCTAACGCATTTTCTGTTGCAAGGCGGCGTCGCCGGTTTGCTGCTGCCTAGCCTTGCATTGCTGCTGCGCGCGCCACTGCGTTCGGTGCGCGCTCTGGCGGTCGGATTACGGCATTGGCGTAGCGGCGATCGATCGTTGTTTCTGAATCTGATTACCTTTGCCGAAGCCTGCTTGCTGACCCGCTGGCTGGCGCGTGACCAGGTCGCGCACTTGCACGTGCACTTTGGTACCAACGCGACGGTGATTGCCCTGATGGTAAAGGCGCTCGGTGGACCGGGCTACAGCTTTACCTTGCATGGTGCCGAAGAATGGGATGGTCCAAGGCAGTTGCGTTTGGGCGACAAGATTGCCGGCGCACGATTTGTTGCGGCCATCAGCAGTTACACGCGCGGCCAGTTGAGCCGCTGGTCAAGCGCACAGGAGCACCAAAAACTGGCGGTGGTCCGCTGCGGCATAGAACGTGCACTGTATGACCAGCAGGGCTCGACAGTGCCCGAGAACCAGCGCTTTGTCTGCGTCGGCAGAATCTGTATTGACAAGGCACAACTGGCCTTGATCAGTGCTTTGGGCAAGGTGGTGGCGAAGGGGTATGACGCGTCGCTGGTGCTGGCTGGCGATGGTGAGTTGCGAGCCGAGGTCGAGTCGCTAGTGCGTCGACTCAAGCTCGAATCGCGGGTGCGAATTACCGGCTGGATTACCGGCGCGCAGGTTCGCCAGGAGTTGCTGGCCAGTCGCGCGATGGTTTTGCCGAGTCTGGCCGAAGGGCTGCCGGTGGTGATCATGGAAGCCATGGCGTCGAGAAGGCCGGTGCTGAGCACTTATATTGCGGGTATCCCCGAGTTGGTTGAGCCTGGCAAAACCGGCTGGTTGTTCCCGTCGGGGTCGGTCGATGCCATCGTCACGGCGATGATTGACTGTTTGAATACGCCCATCAGTCAACTCGACGAAATGGGTGAGGCGGCTCGGCGCAAGGTCTGGGAGCGGCATTGCATTGAGACCGAGGCGGCGAAGCTGGCTGAACTGTTTCGAAAGTCCCCGGCGTGACCGTGCTGGCCGTATTGGCCTGTGCCATTGCCGTCCTGCTGGCCATACCAGCCTGGGTGCTGTTGATCGAGGTGTGGCTGGCACGCAGCGCAAACCCGTCACCGATTATTGCAGCCACACAAAGACCGCGCATCGCCATTTTAGTTCCGGCGCACGATGAAGCCGGTGGCATCGGGGCAACGATTGCCTGCATTGCGTCGCAGCTTGCACCGCTCGGTAAACCTGGTGGTGACCGGATCGTTGTCATCGCCGATAACTGCACCGACGCGACCGCCAGCGTTGCCCGCGCGAGCGGTGCCACCGTCATCGAGCGCAGCGATTTACTGCTGCTCGGCAAGGGTTATGCGCTCGATTTCGGCGTTCGTTTTCTGGCCGCCGATCCGCCCGATGTGGTGATCGTCATTGACGCTGATTGCCTGATTTCAGAAGGCTCGTTGCCGGCACTGGCGAGCGCCTGCAGCGCCAGCCAGCGGCCGATACAAGCGCGCTACCTGATGCGATTCCCCGAGGGTAGTGGCGGTCCTGCGGCGCGGATTGCCGAGCTGGCGCTGCTGGTCAAGAACTGGGTGCGACCGCAAGGCCTTGCGCGCTGGGGCTTGCCGTGTCCCTTGCTAGGTTCAGGCATGGCGTTTCCCTGGTCAATCATCAGCAAGGTAGAACTAGCCAGTGGCAACATCGTCGAGGATATGCGCCTCGGCAGTGATCTGGTCGCGGTCGGCCTGGGTCCGCGCTTCATGAGCAGTGCGCTGGTGTACAGCACCTTTCCAATGGCGCTTGACGGTCAGCAATCGCAACGCAAACGCTGGGAGCATGGCCACTTGCAGACCTTGTTGACGCAGGTGCCCAGACTGCTCGTCAAAGGGGTTCTGCGCGCTGATTTAAGCATCGTTGCCTATGCGTTCGATCTTGCCGTGCCGCCGCTGGCGTTGCTGAGCATGGTGCTTTCGGCTGCTCTGGCACTTGCCGTATTGGTGGCTGCCATAGTCGGATTCACAAGCCTGTCGCTGTTTGCTGTAGCGATCGTGCTGACGGCATTCCTGGCACTCGTGCTGGCGGTCTTGCTGGCCTGGGATCGGTTTGCCCGTGATGTGGTCGGCATCGCTGAACTACGCTCGGTACCGGCCTATGCATTGCGCAAGATTCCGGTTTACTTGAAGTTTTTTATTGCTCGGCAGACCGCCTGGATCAGGTCGCGCCGCGACCACGAATAGGCCGATCGTGAGCCGTCGTTCGATGTTCTCGCTGGGGGCAGTCAATGCACTGGACATGGTGTTCCAGGTGGTATTGCCGATGATTCTGGTGCGTCTGTTGAACGAGAATGAATTTGCCGATTATCGCGCGCTATGGTTGCTGACCGGCACTACTCAGGCGGTGCTTGCGATGGCGGTGCCGGCCAGTCTGTTCTACTTTTTGCCGCGACACTCCAGAGCCGAAGGCTCGATTTATCTGGTGCAGGCAACCGCTTATATGCTGGCCGCGTCGCTGCTGAGCCTGCTGACCAGTTGGGTTTGGGCGACCAGTCATTCGATTGCGCTGGCCGAGCGCCTGCAGGTCGCCGCCTTTGTTGCATTGTGGTTGTTCTCAAGCCTGCTGGAGTCGATGTTCAATGCGCAGCAGAGAATCGCTCGGCAAGCGCAGGTCAACCTGTTCTTCGCGTTATTGCGCATGCTGCTGATTGTCGGCGCGGCTTATGCCTATCGCTCATGGGCAGTCGTTCTGGCGGCGCACCTGGCCTTGGGTTTAGTAAAGGCGCTGGCCTGTGCGATCGCGGTCTGGCGGCATGCCGAACCGGGTACCCGTCCGAGCCGGGCGGCGTGGCGCGAACAGTTCCGTTTTGCGCTGCCGTTTGGCGTTTCAGCGGCGTTGTCGCTGACCCGGCAGCGCATTGATCAATGGATGGTTGCCAGTGTTTATTCCGGCGCACAGTTCGGACTCTACTCGGTGGCAGCGGTCTTTACGCCGATTCAGGGTCTGATCCGGGCGACGGTTAATCAGATGGTGCTGCCCGAGCTGAACCGGCTGGAGGCGCAAGCCAATTTGCCGCACATGTTGGCGCTCAATCGGCGCGGCAATATCGGCGTTGCGTTGATCATGTTTCCGACCTTGTTTTTTATCGCGGCCTGGGCGTCATGGCTGCTGGTGCTGCTCTTTACCGCCAATTACAGCGCTGCCGCGCCGGTCGTGCAGGCCTACTGCATTGCCTTGCTGATCGACTCGATGGAAGTGGTGACCTTGTTGATTGCCATGCGCCAGGGTCGTTTCATGATGTTCGCCGACGCGGTCCTGATGGTTCTTACCGTGCTCGGATCACTGCTTGGCGCGCGCTGGTTCGGGTTGCCCGGTGCAGCGCTGGGCCAGATCGTCGGTGCCTTGTTCGCGCAGATCGCGACCTATGGCCGTTGCCGGTATCTGACCAAGACGGCGTTTCGCGATTTGCAGGACTGGTCAAGCTTGGCGCGGATTGCCGGTGCTGCTGGGTTCGCCGCCGTCACTTCAAAACTAGTCCTGTGGCCGTTCGGTCAGACCTCTGCCCTGGGCAATCTGATTCCGGCCGCCGCCGTCTTCATCGTGGTCTATTATCTGGCGCTGCGACTGGCCGGAATGGCCTCGCACATCCGCGAGATATTTGGCGTTCGGCTGACGCGCTGGGTCGGGTTTTAAAGCGGATCACGCCTCAACGCGCGGTCGAAATTCTCGGCTAAGCCAGCGCGATTATCAGGCAGCGCGATTATCCGGCTGACCATCAAGCGTTTGCATGATCGTCTCCGGCTGATAGGCATCATGATGTTTCTCATAGCCCTCGTCGATTTCAGCTTTGCCTGAGCGTTTGGCCGGGTCGCTACTGGCGACACCGTTCAGCACCACACCCAACACCTTGGTGCCGGTGCGCCGCAATTGTTCGATGGTTTTGTTGACCTGCGAGGCGGCAGTTTTACCGGCCTTGACGACCACAACGGTGCAGGACGCCATCGACGATAACACCAGTGCATCGCTGGCCGGTGCCACCGCCGGTGAGTCGATGATAATGATTTCGAAGCGCTGGCTCAAGGCATCGAGCATTTGCGCAAACCGGCGCGACAGGAACAGTTCCTGCGGATTGACCGACAGGTTGCCCACCGGCAGGACGCGTAGCTTGGTTTTGGGTACCTTGTGAAAACAGTCGGCCGATTCGCTGCCGCCGCCGACCAGGTTGGTGAGGCCTTTGGCATCTGGCGTCAGGCCGAGCCGTACACCGACTCGGGGCCGGCGCAAATTGGCATCAATCAGCAAGGTGCGACGGGTCATTGAGTAAGCCATCGCCAGATTGGTGGCGACCGCCGTCTTGCCTTCGCCGGATGCGGTCGAGGTGACTAGAATCACCTTGTTCGGTACCTCGACCGAACTGAGCAGAACACCGGTTCGGGTGGTTCGAATGGCCTCGGCAAATTCGGTTCGCGGTTGATCCATATAGACCGTCGAGGTTCCGGCTTCTGATATGCGCTGCAGGGCCGGCAAGGCCGCCAGAATTGGTTGATTGAGTTTGAACTCGGCCTCTTCGGCGGTATTGAAGGTTCGATCCATTGCCCTGCGAATCAACAGGAAGAACGCACTCAAGCTGACCGCAAGCATGAACGCCATCAGGATGATTCGGCCGCGCTTCGGGCCGGATGATTTCGGCGCCGGTACGGCGCGATCAATCACGCGCGCGACATCGGCCTGCACCTCGGCCGACATACTGGTTTCCTTGGTGCGATTCCAGAACATTTCATAGAGCTGTCGGTTCGAGTCGACTTCGCGCTCAAGCACCGCCAATTGGAACTCAGCACGGTTAACGCCTTGGGCGTCGATTTTTGCGCTATCGAGCGTCTTGCGCATCTCGCGCTCGCCGGCCAACGCGGCCTCGTAGTCGCTGACAATGGAATTGATAACCGAGCGCTTTTGAATCTCCAGCGCCTCGCGCGCCTGGGTCAGTTGGGCGCGGGTTTCG
>JANORY010000395.1:0-2886 GCA_031415535.1 Burkholderiales bacterium
GCCGCTGCCGAACGCGGCATAAGCAGTTTGATCGGTCGGCTCGGAAAGGATTGCGCGAACACGGAAGGCGCACCGTACCAACTTGAAGTGGCAGCAATGGCACCGACGAAGTGTCTGCGAAACAGGTCAGTCTGCGGCCAGGGAAATCTTTCGAATTGCTATGCAAACTGCTTGCCGATGGGAGTATAGAAATTTAAGCGTTGTATTTGCGTTTGATTCATCCGGCGCGGCCACCGCAGTTCAGGCAGTGCTCAAAGTCGAGATCGAATACGCGCTTGAGTAGCCGCACCCAACTCGGGCGATGCGGCCGGTGTGCACATCGAAATAGTGACGACATTGCTCAGCGTTACGGGGCTGACAAACTCGCGGCGTCGGGTGAGATTCTTCGTGCGATGATGGGGAAAGAAAATGTCGGCCGGCCGATATCTCGGCTACCTCTTGGTGATGCGCAGGATTTCGCCAAGCGCTTGCTCAATGGCGAGCAAGTCCTGAGCGGAAAGGGTACCGAGCTTGCGCTTGAGTCGAGTCGCTTTGTTGATTGCGGTGATCTGATCACAAATCGCAGTCGAACTAACGCCCGCCGAGGGCACACCGACCACCAGGGGAGGCGCAACTCTGGGCGCGCTCGACAAAGGGACGACGACGACTGTTCTTCGTCCGCGATTCAGCGCGTTAATTGACATCACCACCGCTGGCCGGACCTTGAAAATCTCGGAACCGGTCTTGTTTTGAGTGACTTGTCGCACTGCCGGGTCATCGCTTTTTGACGGCTCAAAGTCGACCAGGTAGATGTCACCGCGTTCAACCAGCATAGGGCCTATTCAATCGTCTCGCCCGCGATGCCGTTCACCGCACCGGAGACGGTTCGCGCGTCCGAGAAATCATCATCGGTTTCGACCATTCGGACGATGCGCTCGAGTTCGCGCTCACGCAACTTTTCGCGCTCGGCAAGCTCCTTGCGCAGCAAGCTTTCGACGAGAGCGCTGCGCTCGCGTGACGGGACAAGCTCACGAAAGCGAACCATGATCTCTTCGCTTAGGCTAAATAAGGCTCGGGTGGTCATCTTGCATATCCTGATTCGCTGATCCATTGCGGGTGGACATGTACAGTATATACTGCGTAGCGTGTATAGCAAGTAGACGCATGTCCAGCCAAATCTTTTCAGTCACCAACTAAAATGCGGGGTCGCAAAGACGACCTCTGGACTGTGCCTGGGCAGACTCGGACACAGCCGGTGCCGCCGCGCCTGGCAAGCTGTCCATGGCGACGGATCGGTGTGGGTGCCAGTTGAATTTTGACCAGGAGTAAGTAGTCTTTCGCGAGCGCCGTCGGATTTCCGACTCGGGGAATAACCCGAACAGTCCGCTCCTTTAGTAACTCAACCTGGAATATTCGGCTCGACCAGCCGAGCCAGGTGGCGCAGCGACTCTTGCCAGCCGAGATAGCAGGCTTCGGTGGGAATCATGTTCGGGATACCGCTTTGCGTGACGTGGATTTCAACGCCTACCGAGACGGGCTTGATTGTGACGCGCGTGGTCATGACGCCAGGTAGGTTGAGGTCTTCAAATTGCGCAGTGTAGGCAATACATTCGCTCGGGCTCAGTTCGAGGTAGGTGCCGCCGAAGAAGATGTCACTGCCGGTAGTGAAGTTGGTGAACGACATGCGGTAGGTGCCGCCGACTTTCACGTCCATCTCATACACATGGCCGGTGAACCCGTTAGGCGGCAGCCAGCGGGCAAAGGCATCGGCCTGCGTGAAGGCGCGCCAGATTTTCTCGGGTGTGCTGGTGAGCACCCGATGCGCCTGAATGGTGTTGCCGACACTAGCTTCATTTTGCGTGTGACTCATGCGATTGCTCCGTTGATGAGCGCGTTCGGCTGCGGGCGTGACTTGGCTGAATTTGGGGCAGAACTGATCATAACGGCCTTGCAACCGTTTGATCAAATTTTTTATACCGACTGGTAGGTACTTTATTCCATAACGATAAAGACGCAGTCAAGCTTCTCAACAATGGCTTGAATCGGCGCTAGGCCAATCACTGAAGTGGTGCGGGCCGCCGAGATGTTCTCGAGGTGGTCGGCGTCGACAGCGAAAAGGTTATCTCCCTGCATACCAATTGCACTTCCCTCAGGTCGCACATCAATCGGAGCACAGCGAACGGCGCGTCCTGAGAAATACGCCTGGTTGCCCGTTACCTGAATAATCGCAGCAAAGCTATCCACCGCAAAGTGATCCTCGGTAGTCTAACGCCGATGAAGGAGTACCTTGCCCAGTTGATCGGTGCGATCGTGCCGGTGACCGACGTTGTGCCGACGTTCGAATCTTCAATGTGGAATGCCACTTTGATGTTATTGTCATTTAGGATTGCGCCGACCTAAACGACGCCCGGATCGTTGTCGCCGCAACCGTCGCCACAGGCGGTCTGCAACGAAGCAGGTTCGCCGGCGTCAGCGCGTGCGGTGGCCTGACCGAACAACACGCGTCGCGCCGAATCGCCGGCTAACGTGAGTCCTGTTCGATGTGGCGATGCTTCTCGCCACACCTCAGGTCCGACTCATTGAGCTAATTGCAGGCAATTTCGCAAGAAATCCGCGAATGGCTTGCGAGAAAACATCGGGGTGCAGTATTGGTGCCATGTACCCGCCGGGCATTAGCACATGCGGTGCCTTCACAAAACGGGCGGCAAGGATATCGTTGATTGCACGGCTGCTTTCACGCCCAAATGAACCAGATATCAGATTCAGAGGGACGTTCAATCGGGATAACCTCGATTCGTCGAGTGCCGGGTTATCCCGATACATTTTGATTAACATTGGGAGGCATCGCGCGTTCGACTTAAACATCGATCCAGTCCATGCCGGCAAACCGTAGGTGTCGCCGCCAAC
>JANORY010000396.1:0-1156 GCA_031415535.1 Burkholderiales bacterium
GATTTTGAGGGCTGATTCCAGGCTTCCAGTTTGTCCGGTTTGCTGTTTTTGGAGGCAGTCGTTTTGCCGATTCCAATCTGAATTTTCAGGAAATCATCGACCACGCGGTCAGCTTCTCCGAACGCGTCGGCTCCGGTCGGAAAACCGGTTTCGTCGGCCCGCACAATTTGGCCGCCGGGGCCGGTGAGGCGCAGGAAAAACGAGCGTTCGGCGACCGTCACTCGCCGTTCGGCATCGGCAAAACCGAGGCTGAGCTGCAGGTTTTCGGTCATCAATTGCCAGTCAGGACGATTGAGCAAAGCAGGAGAAAGGAGGCTCCGGGCATCAAAAGAACGAACCCCAAACGAGGCTGAATTTTCACTTAACTCACTGGTTTTCAATGAGTTGAGCAAAATTTCGGCAGCCGCTTTTGCCTCCGGTTTCGAATGAAAAAACAGCGGCGAGCCGACCATCATCCGCCCTTCGCGGTCGCGCCAGCCAACGGTAAAAACCTCGCCCGGACACGCGACGACCTCGAAGGGGCTGAGGCTGCGTCGCCGCCAGTCGGCCATGCCTGCAAGGAGGCTGGCGCGGTGTTCGTAGCCGCTGACGTTCGCGGAATTCCAGGCCGGGCGGCCATAATCGAACGCGCGGCCCCGGTCGCGGCTCGCGGCGGGCAGGTCGTGCAGAAATTCGGATTTGGCCCCGATTCGCACGGCGGGCTGGTTGCCGGAGCCGCCGCGGCTGAACTGGATGAGCGCGAAATCGGTGAACGCCTCGCCAAAACGGGCGAGCAAATGGTCGAGCAGCAACTCCCGGCGGGCCTCATATTCAGGCTGCGATTCGAGGTTTTTTTGCAGAAAAGCGGGGTAATCGACGGGTCGGAAGACGATTTCAAAGGCAAAATCGCCCATTTCAGAGCGATTCACTTTTTGGAAATTGCCCGCGAGACTCGCGACGAAACTGACAAAACCAGCAGCCTCGTTGGCCTCTGCCGAGGTCGCGTAACGCTTCGTCCCGAGCAAGGCCGCGCCGCCAATGGAGGCCGGGCGAATGACAAAAAAGAAGCCTGCGCCGTCTTTTCGGACGATGATTTGGCGGTTGCCGCGTTCGAGGTCGCGGCGGAATTGGGCCTGGGCGGTGTTTCGTTCAGCCGCCGTTTTCCAGGAACGCAGGG
>JANORY010000397.1:0-1826 GCA_031415535.1 Burkholderiales bacterium
TGGCCGAGGCCGTCGAAACGGATTCGTCGGCTGAAAAACGCGCCGTTTTTCACCTGCATTCGGCCCATTTTGCCAATCAACTTTACCGGTTCGACGACGCGGCTGCCCATTTTGAAACGGTCATTTCGCTGCTCGAAACGCTCGCCCGGCCTCGCCAGTTGGCCGAAGCCCGCCTCGATTTGGCGGCCATTTTTACGAACAAACGCGAATGGGAAAAAGCGGAAAATTGCCTCGAACAGGCCCGCCTTTTTTTGAAAAAAACACCCGACGACCGCCTCCAGGCGAGGCTCGTTTTTCGGGAAGGCTACCTGCGGCTTTATGAGGGAAATTCAGAAAAAGCAATTTCACAACTGCTTGATGCCGAACGGCTTATGTCGAAAAATGGCGAACCGACGGTACCTGCTGACCTCGTTTTTCTGACCGGTTTGCACAGCGGCCTCGGCGACATTTTTCAAAAATCAGGCGATGTTGAACGGGCTGCCGAGGCCCGTTTGAAAGCCCTCGAAATTGCCGAAAAAAACGGCCTGCGAACCCGCATCTCGTGGCTTTATCTGAATGCCGGTCGGGCGCATCAGTCGCTCGGCGATGCCGGTCGGGCGGCCCATTTTTTCGAAAAAGCGATTCAGACTGAGGACGATTTCAGCCGCGAAGCCCATGCCCATGCCTGCGCCAATTTGGGACTGCTTTTGGCCATGCACGGCGCGCCCGACGAGGCGCAGCCGCTTTTTCAGGAGGCGACCAGGCTTTACGGCGAGCCAAAAACTGCCGACGATTTCAATAATTTGAGCAACGTGGTCGGCTGGTCGGCGCAGATTTTTTTGATTGAAAACAATTTTGAGGCCGCCGAACTTCATTTTCAACTCGCCCTCGAACTCGGAAAACAGGGAAATCAGTTTTCAAATGTGGCCGATTTTTGCCGCACGGCTGCCGATTTTCAGGCCGAACGCGGCGATTTTGAACGCGCTTTTTTTTTCCAGAAACAGGCCGACGACCTCTCGCGGCAACATTTTTCAGACAAAACGGATGAAAAAATCCGAGAAATCTCCGCCCGTTACGAGGCCGAAAACCGGCGGCGCGAGGCTGAATTGGCTCAGTCGAAAATGACCGGTTTACAGCTTCGCGCGCTGCGGGCGCAGATGAATCCGCACTTTGTTTTCAACGCGTTGAATGCGATTCAGGGGCTGCTGACCGGCGCACGAATAAAGGAGGCAAACGACTGGCTGATTGCTTTTTCGAAGCTGTTTCGCCGCGCCCTCGACCTCTCAAACCAGGAGACGATTCGGCTCGAAGATGAAATTCAGTTTTTGCGTAACTACCTGGAAATCAATCAGAAACTCCGTTTTGGCGACCGTTTTTCATTCACCATCGAAGTGGACGACGACCTCGAAACCGACCTCCTTTTTCTGCCGACGATGATGATTCAGCCGTATGTCGAAAACGCGATTGAACACGGCATAAAACCGGCGCAGGGCGGCTCGGTGCGCATCACTTTTTTTGAAAACGAGGCCGACAAAACGCTCGATTGCCGCATCGAAGACGACGGCCCCGGCATCCGCGAAATGACCCGCCGGGCGCAGGCCAACCCCGAAAACCGGCTGCATCGGTCGCGGGGCCGCGAAATCACCGAGGAGCGGCTGCGGCTGCTGCATCGGGCTGCCGGGCGGCGCGTCGGCGAGTGGGTCAAAACCATCGACCTCGGCGAAGAATCGGGCGGCGAGCGGCGCGGAACACGGGTGGAAATGCGGATTCCGATTCTGGCGGGTTGACTGGATTTGCCCGGCCTGTTCCCATTTTGAGAACTCTGTTTACTTTTGCTCCATCAAAAA
>JANORY010000398.1:0-6420 GCA_031415535.1 Burkholderiales bacterium
ACAAACGCTAATCCGCCCGACGTTGCCGCCACGAAAAAGGCGAATACGCTGGCGGCGGCGATCAGCAGCCACAGGTGAAAGGAAAGGAATGCGGGGTCATCAGGCAGCAGCGGATCAATGCTAAGTTCAGCCGCATGGGGCTGGGCCTTCACGAACATACTCCTCCCTGAGAATCCAAATTGTTTTGGTCATGCACCGCCAGCATCGCCAAATTACACCCAGCAAAATAAATAGGGGCTCACTTCTCGAGCCCTTTGCAGTCAACTACTACTTTTGGGGGATGCTAAATGTGGGTGGATGTTACTCGAATTATATCGAGAGTAAGTTTCTCTCTCGAGTTGTCTCCGCCTGTGCCGGGTGAGTTCCTACGCTCACTCGGATTTTTTAGTGAACGTTATTTGAAGGTATAACGAGCGGAGATTCCCAGCATCCAGTTGCGCCCTGGCGCGGGTTCAAAAAATCGACCATTGGCATCATTCACGATGACCGAACCAAAGTAGCGTTTGTCACTGACGTTGTTCAGTCGCGCAAACTCGGCTATTCGCCATTGCCCGACCTTCTGCTCAAGACCGGCACGCAGATTCAGCAAGGTGTAAGACGCGGTCGAGTCGGTATTGGAGTCGTTGACATACAACTTGCCGGAATGAATCAACTCGGCCCCGGCATTCAAGCCCTGCAGAGCACCCGCCATTTTCGGACGCCAGGCAATCTCGGCATACACAAAACGATTCGGTACACCCGGCAAATTGTTACCAGCATTGACCGTGCCGCCTGAACCCGCAAACGAATCGCGAAACTCGGCCTTCAGCGCAGTCAGCGCGACATGCGAGGTCAGCGTCTCGCTGAAGCGGCCGGAATAGGCGAGCTCGAAGCCGCTCCTGCCGGTGCGGCCAGCATTACGGAAGGTGCTGCGCCCACCAGTGTTGGTGTCAACGGTCAGTTCGTTATCGGTGTTGATTTGAAACAAGGCAACGTCGAGCCGATGATCCGGATTGATCTTGGCCTTCGCGCCGACCTCGAAATGTCGGGCGCGCGACGCCTGGAGATCAAAATTCAATCCGGTCAAGCCGCCCGGTCGGTAGGCCAACTCGGTGAAGGTCGGCGTTTCGAAGCCACGACCCAGGTTGGCATACAGGTTGAGTTGATCGCTCAGAAAATGCGTGACGCCCAGCACTGGATTGACAGCGTTGTATTTGGCTGAACCGGTATCGTCAGGATTGCCAGCGGCGACAAAATAATCGTTGACCCGAAACTTTACGCTGCTCGAACGCAAGCCGCCGGTCACGCTCCACTTCGGATTGATCAGCCAATTGGTTTGCGCATAAATATCGAGATTTTCGACCAGGTTATCTTCGTCTCGCTTCAGCGCTCCCTGCACGCCGGCGTTGTTCAAATAACCGCGTCTACGGTCCTTCATCTTGTCGTAGTCGATACCGAGCACGCTGCTGAGCAGGCCCGCACCGGTCTGGGTCTTGTTGCTGTATTGCAAGCCGATGCCTTGGTAGGCGCGGTCGAGTTGAACGATACCGCCGGCCGAGGTTGCCGGCGTCTGGGCGGCCAGCGGAATCGATAACCTCGCGAACAGATCGCGTGAGCCGAAGTAGGCGCGACCGGTGAGCCGGTTATTCGCATCAATCGCATGCTCGATCACCGTGCCCAGTTGATTTTGCGTCACCTTCTTGCCGGCCGCCTGGGTGGTGGCGGCGGCAACTGCCTGTCTGGGGTCGGCCTCGGCTTGGGCGCGCGTTAGTCCCAGTGGATCTTGCCCTTTCGACTGATCGAACAGGTTGGCCACCACGGTGACTTTAGTGCTGTCCGAAACGTCGAAGCGGAATTTCGAATTCAGATGCTGGCGGCTGGTGCTACTGTTCTGACGGTAGCCATCGATCGAAAAGTTCGAGTAGTCAACAAAATAGTTGACGATGCCGCTTTGCCCGCCAGTTTGTAATCCCCAGCGCTGCAAGCCAAAACTGCCGACGTTCAGTGAGGCTTGCCCAAACGGCTCTTTGGTCCCGCTCTGGGTAAATACCTGCACAACGCCGCCCGCCGCATTGCCATAGAGCTGCGCCAGCGGACCGCGCAGCACTTCAATACGTTCGGCCGACGGCAGGCTGATCGTTGACGCTTGCCCCTGGCCGTCCGGCATCGTTGCCGGTATGCCGTCGACGATCAGCCGTATGCCACGAATGCCGAAGGTTGAGC
Organism: Burkholderiales bacterium; assembly: GCA_031415535.1. Taxonomy (GTDB): domain Bacteria; phylum Pseudomonadota; class Gammaproteobacteria; order Burkholderiales; family Burkholderiaceae_E; genus JANLTP01. The sequence goes on from JANORY010000398.1 coordinate 2,203, forward strand.
GCGCGCCGAAGCCGCGAATCGAAAGTTGCAGGTCTTGCGAGTAATTCTGACGATCGAGCACAATGACGCCGGGTACGCGGTTGATCGACTCGGAAAGATTGACCTGTGGTCCGGCGTCGCGAATGGTTTGAGTCCCAACCGCCTGTACTGCGGCCGGTGCGTCAAAACTTCGTTGTTCGGCACGGCCTGCCGAGACGACGACATCGCTCAGGACTTCATCGGCTGCAATGGCGTATGGGGCGAACAGTGACGGGCAGCCGATCGCGGCGATGGCTAATGCAATAGGACGAATTCGATAGGGGCGCATGGTCGTACCGTAGTGAGGTAGCGAACTGTACGGTTTCGCCGGGCGATTTCCCTCAAGAAAATCGTGAAACTAAGGGGGTAGCGGGTCGCCCTAGATCCTCGGTAACTCGAGCTCAATCAGCATGCGCATCAGTTGAAAGTCATTGTTGACCTTCAGCTTGCCGCGAATGCTCGACAGATGATTCGCAATGGTTTTGGGACTCAGCGACAGCGTCTCGGCAATGCTCTGAGTGTCTATGCCACGCAGCAATTGACTCAAAATTTCCAGTTCGCGACGGCTGAGCTGGTCAATTAAATTTTGCTGATCAAGGCGCACCTGTCGCCGCCGCTGCAGTGCAGGATCCAGAAATGTTTGACCCTGACGAATTGCCGCGATCGCTTCCAGCACCGTTTCTGGCCGGCTCGACTTTGAGACGTAACCGAGTGCGCCAGCATCGAGTGCATGTTGTACCAGTCGTAGATCCTCGTGCATGCTGAACACCAGCATCCGCAGACCGGGGTGGCGCTTGACACAACGATCGATGAGCTCGAGCCCGCTGCGATCCCCCAGACTGACATCAACGACGACCAGATCGGGCAAAAGACCTTCAGACTCCAGATTGAGTAATGTCGTGTAGGCCTGGTTCGCCGAATCGGCTTCAGCAATAACTTGTAATTGTGCATCGGATTCCATGAAGGTCCGGTAGCCGCTGCGGACCACTTCGTGATCGTCCACCAACATGATGGTGAAGGCCTTCATATTCGTGCGAACCGCAGCTTTACTTGCCACCCGCCAGCGCTTTGACCGACCAAAAGTTCGGCACCAATCTGTCTGGCACGCTCATGCATTCCAGTGATGCCGAGCTGCGTCGCCGGGAGATTGGCTGACGTTGTGGGCAGAGCCATTTCATCGCCCTGCGACCTGGAGTCGTATCGTGAAGTTTTGTCATTCTGCGAAGCTCCGTCGTTCTCGATGATCAGGCTGTCTGGCCGGCTGCCGTCGGTTTGACCACTGTCGGTTCGACTGTGGGTTGCCGGATCATCGAGAAACGACAGTCGAATGCCGATCAGCGTCGGGCTTGCATGCTTGAAGATATTGGTCAAGGCTTCTTGCAAGACCCGAGCGGCGACTTCGTATTCGGCGAATCGCAGGCGGCTGAAGGCTTCATGGAGGTTGGGTGCAATTTGCCAGCCAATCTGCGCGAATCGGTTTTGCCAATTGGCAATAATATTCATCGGTTCATGCTGGCTCAACAAGCTTTGATCCGGCACTTCGCGAAGATCCGCCAGCATCGTGCGGGTGGCCTCTCGAAGGCCTTGCAAGTCGCGTTCCAGACTGCGTATGGTCACGAGGCTTTGCTCCGGATCTTGCTGATTGCGCCTTAGCGTGGCTACATTGACTGAAATCGCCGTCAACAATTGACCCAGATCGTCGTGCAGTTCCCGTGCCAATCGGTGGCGCTCTTCAGTACGCATCGAAATCAAGGACTGAGAAAGACGGCGCTGTTCGTTGACCATCCGCTGCAAGCTGTCGGCTAGTCGATTGAAGGAATGCGCGATCACGGCCAGTTCATCAAGTTCCGGCACCACAAGTCGGGCCGATAAATCGCCACGGCCGAAGGTTTCCAGTTGGGTCTTTAGCGTTTGGACCGGTGCAAACGCCCGAATCAAGGTGCGATATTGGGTCGCGGCGATCACCAATCCGAGCAAAACCAGCGCACCAAACGCGGCCGCCGAAAACAGCAAATGTTCTATGAACTCGCTTCTGGCATTGGGCTTGACCAGCAGTACGCGGCCCCTCGATTCGGCAGCCAGGCCTGCCAGCGCAATTTCCTCCGGCTGGGCATCAACCGAACGATCGATCCAGGAGCGATCACGGCGCGCTTGTTCAACGCTGCCCGCTAGCGCTAGCTCAATGGTCACATGGCGCAAGGCGCTATTCGAATCAGACGGCTCATCGGCCGGTGCAGGCTGTTGGGCACGCAGGACTGCCGCGACTGTATTGCGAACCAGCGAACGGGTTGATTCGATCTCCCGGCGTGTGTCGTGCACGGTCCACCAGGCCAAACACACCAGCAGCGCTGTGAAAATAATCGCCGCACTGATCAAGGTGCGGCGCTGCAAACGCCTTCTCAGATCCATCGGGACAGCGGCGCAGGACGCCGGCGATTCAGTTCAGTGCACAACTAGCCGCCTCTAGCACCGGATCGATTGGTTTTTTCTGGCTGATCGTCACTTCGTTACGTACGGCGATAATTTCGGCGAGGATGGACACGGCGATTTCTGCCGGTGTTCGGGCACCGAGATGCAGGCCGATCGGGCCGTGCAGGCGGTTGATCTCCTGCTCGCTCAAATCGAACAGTTGCAGCCGCTCCTTGCGCTTGGCGGTGTTGCCGCGCGAACCCAGCGCACCGACGTAAAACGCTGGCGATTTCAAGGCCTCGATGAGTGCCATATCGTCCAGCTTCGGATCGTGCGTGACGGCCACCACGGCGCTGTGCGGGTCCAATTGCAGCGCCAGCACCGTGTCATCCGGCATGTCGTGCACGAATTGGGTGTTGCTTACCTCCCAGGTCAGCGAGTACTCTTCACGCGGATCGCAAACAATGACTTCAAAATCCAGAGCAAGGGCCATTTCGGCCAGTACCCGAGAGAGCTGGCCGGCACCAATGATCAACATGCGCCAACGCGGACCAAAGATCTGCCGTATGTGCCCGTCCTCAAAGCTGAAGGCTTCGCCGCGCTGGCTGGCTTCGATCGTTGAGGCACCAGTGTTCAAGTCGAGCACGCGCGCAACCAACTGATGTTCATTGGTTCGGCGCAAAACTTCCTCAATCCAGCGGGTCTCGCTTAGCGGCTCTTGCACCAGGCGCAAGTTACCGCCGCACGGTAACCCGAAGCGCGCCGCTTCCTCCTTGGAGACGCCGTAAACGATCAGTGTCGGATTGGCGACCCGCTCGCCGGTGCGCACGCGCTCGATCAGGTCGTCTTCAACACAACCGCCCGAAACCGAGCCGACCACCAGTCCGTCATCGCGAACGGCCAGCAAGGCACCGGGTGGGCGCGGGGCCGAACCCCAGGTTTCGATGACCGTGACAATCCAGACCTGACGTTGTTGATTGTGCCAGTCGAGTGCTTGCCGCAGGACTTGGAGATCGAGGCTATCCATTAATAATGCTCCTGATTATTTTCCGCCAAAGGCAACAATGGCCAAGACCACGGCGGCGGCGAGGGCCAGCCAAACCCAGGCTGGTAGGCCCTTATTGTGATCCGAGCCGGAAATAATTGCCGGGCGCGCCGCATTTTGGACGGCCGCCGGTGCGCTACTTTGAGCAGCAGAGTCCCCGACCGCTTGCGCGCCGGCAACCTTGGCGTTGAATGCGACAAAGAAGTCATCGGCCATTTTTTTGGCGGCCATGTCTACCAGGCGCGAGCCGATCTGCGCGATCTTGCCGCCGACTTGTGCACGGGCGGTATAGTCCAGCACAGTGGCCGGCCCCTCAGCCGTCAGTTTGACGTCGGCCGAACCCTTGCCGAAGCCGGCAACGCCGCCCTGGCCCTCGAAATTGATGGTGTAGGCGTTCGGCGGTTGCAGATTATCAAGGAATAATTTGCCTTTGAACTTGGCATTCACCGGGCCAATTTTCACCGCCATGGCCACCGCGTACTCGCGATCCGACACCCGGTCGATCGACTCACAACCGGCGATACATTCCTTCAGCACGCCCGGATCGTTAAGAGCAACCCAGGTTTTGTCGATGGGCGCGGCAATTCTTTGTTGACCGATTAATTCCATATCAAGTAATCCTTCAGGAAGGGGGCTTAGCTGCAAAAAAACGCTTCGGATTCGATCGCGCCGTGGCCAGCGTCTTCGACAGGTCTTTCAGGCTACGCAGATTGTGCGCCGGAACAAAGTCATCGACATGCGGCAAC
>JANORY010000399.1:0-1597 GCA_031415535.1 Burkholderiales bacterium
GGATTTCCGGCGGCACCTACAGCATGGAACTCACCAAGCTGAAACGTTAGCTCAGGTGTTTTGAACGACGATCGCCGGCATTTTCAGCGACATGTCTCGTGCCCGGTCGGCGATTCGTACCGCCACGCGTCGCGCGATCGCGCGGTAGCTCTCAGCAATTGCGCCACCCGGGTCAGCGACCACAGTGGGGGTACCGGAATCCGCCTGCTCACGAATCCGAATGTCGAGCGGCAACCCGCCCAGATACTCAATATCGTAATCCTTCGCCATCTTCTGACCTCCGCCCTGACCGAAGATGTGTTCCTCGTGTCCACAATTCGAACAAAGGTGGGTCGCCATGTTCTCGACCACACCCAGAATCGGGATGCCGACCTTCTCGAACATCTTCAGCCCCTTGCGGGCGTCAATCAAGGCAATATCCTGTGGGGTGGTGACAATGATGGCGCCGGTCACCGGGATCTTCTGCGCCAAAGTCAAATGAATGTCACCCGTGCCCGGTGGCAAGTCGACCACCAGGTAGTCGAGATCACGCCAATTGGTATCGCGCAGCAACTGCTCAAGGGCCTGTGTGACCATCGGACCGCGCCAGACCATTGGCGTTTCCGCGTCAATCATAAAACCGATCGAACTGGCCTGAATACCATGGCCGATCATCGGCTCAAGGGTCTTGCCGTCTTTTGATTCTGGCCGACCGGTGATGCCCAACATCATCGGCTGCGAGGGTCCGTATATATCGGCATCCAACATGCCAACCGAAGCGCCCTCGGCCGCCAACGCTAGCGCCAGGTTGACCGCGGTGGTGCTTTTGCCCACCCCGCCCTTGCCGCTGGCTACCGCAATGATGTTGCGCACATTGGGCAAAGTCTTGACCGATCGCTGCACCGCATGGGCGACGATTTTCTGATAAACATTGGCGTCGACCTTGGCAACACCAGGCAGCACCGAAAGGGCGGCGACCACCGCCTTGCGGATCGGATCAATCTGACTGCGCGCCGGGTAGTCAAGCTGAATATCAACGGCGATATCAACCTTGCCCTCCGCAATCGGCTCGATGCGAATATTGCGCGCCGACTTGCCGGCAATCAGATCCTTGCGAGTGTTAGGATCGATAATTGAGGAAAGGGCCTCTTTAACGCTTTCAATGCTGGCAATCATGGCAGTCATGGCAGTTGCGCGATCTCTCGGTTCCGGGAAGCAGAACCCCGCAGTCTAATCGATTGTGGTACCACGCGAATGCTGTCGTGCGCGATGGCCGAACTATGCGATGGCCACACTACGGCTAATATTGCTGGCCGCCCTTCAATGACTCCTTTGGCTCACGATCCCATGAAACGCCGCTTGTTCGTCACGACTGCCCTACCCTACGCCAACGGCTCGTTCCATCTGGGACACATCATGGAGTATATCCAGGCCGATATCTGGGTGCGCTTTCAGCGTCTGAACGGCCACGAGATGCACTTCGTCTGTGCCGATGACGCCCATGGCGCGCCGATCATGTTAAAGGCGCAAGACGAAGGTATTACGCCAGAGCAACTGGTGGCGCGGGTGGCTGCTGAACGCGCCGCCTGCCTCGACGGCTTTCAGATTTCGTTTGATA
>JANORY010000400.1:0-7680 GCA_031415535.1 Burkholderiales bacterium
GACTGCGCAACATCCAGGCAGTCTTCTCGTGCACCTCAATTCGCTGGGTGATCAGATCGGCGCTCGGTTGATCGTTGGCCCGCTCCAGCAACGGAAACAGCTTGCGGGCGGTGCGTGCCGTCGCCTCCTGAGCGGCAACCAGTTGGCGAACCATGTCCAGCGCCTTCGGCACACCATCGACCTCCTTGATGCTCGCGAGCTTGACGAACTCCTTGTAGGTGCCCGGTGCCGGGTGCCCCAACGCCCGGATGCGTTCGGCAATCAGATCGAGCGCATTCCACTGTTCGGTGTACTGGCCCATGAACATCAGGTGCAAGGTGTTGAACATCGGCCCAGTGACGTTCCAGTGAAAATTATGGGTCATCAAGTACAGGGTATAGCTGTCGGCGAGCAGACCCGACAGCCCGTGCGCAATCTCGGCACGATCCTGACTGGAAATTCCGATATCAATCTCGGCGACTTTCGAAGGTTTCTTGGTTTTCATACTGAAGATTCCTGATTAAATTGATTAAACGACCAGAGCAGCATCAGCAGTCCTGACGCCGCCGGCAGGGCCTGAACATACAGGATCTTCCTGCCCAGAAAAAACACTTTGACGCCGAAGCGAATAGTCTTCAAGCCCCGCGGTTTACATTTTTTTGGGGCGGCTGAAACAGATTCACTGGTTTGGTGCGCATCAAGGCACTCTACGACGGTTATAAAGCAGAAGGAAAATTCAACCAGCCAATAGGAGCGTCATGAGCCTGAACGGAAAAGCCTATATTGTCGGCGCCTATGAGCACCCGACTCGCAAAGCCGACGATCTTTCGGTTCTGCGCCTGCATGCCGATGTCGCGCGCGGCGCGATCGAGGACGCCGGCCTCAGCAAGAACGATATTGATGCTTACTTCTGCGCCGGTGACGCGCCGGGCATGGGCACAACCACCCTGGTTGAATACCTGGGCCTGAAATTGCGCCATGTCGATTCGACCGAAACCGGCGGCTCGGCGCCGCTGCTGCATGTCGCACACGCGGCCGAGGCGATTGCGGCCGGACGTTGCAACGTGGCGCTGATCACGCTCGGCGGTCGGCCTCGCGCAACCGGCACCGGCGTGCCGATGCGCCCGCCTGACGCGAACGCCGCCGACGTTGCGTTCGAGGTTCCGTACGGACCGGCAACCGCCAACATGTACGCCATGTGTGCCAAGCGGCACATGTATGAGTTTGGAACCACCAGCGAGCAACTGGCCTGGATCAAGGTCGCTGCTTCGCATCATGCGCAACATAATCCGCGCGCCCTGTTGCGCGAGGTCGTGACGGTTGCAGATGTCCTGAACTCTCCTATGGTCGCCGATCCGCTGCACCGGCTCGATTGCTGCGTCGTCACCGATGGCGGCGGTGCCTTGATCGTCGCTCGACCCGAGATCGCGCGCCGACTCAAGCGCCCGTTGGTGAAAATTCGCGGCACCGGCGAAGCACCCAAACACTCAATGGGCGGCAAGGTCGACCTCAGCTTTACGGCGGCGGCCTGGGCCGGCCCGCTGGCCTTTGCCGAAGCCGGTGTCACGCACGCCGATATCAAGTACGCGTCGATCTATGACAGTTTCACCATCACCGTGCTCATGCAGCTCGAAGATCTGGGCTTTTGCAAAAAAGGCGAAGGTGGCAAGTTTGTGATGGATGGCAATCTGATTTCCGGCGTCGGCACCTTGCCGTTCAACACCGATGGCGGTGGTCTTTGCAATAACCATCCGGCCAATCGCGGCGGCATGACCAAGGTCATCGAAGCGGTCCGGCAACTGCGCGGCGAAGCGCACCCTGCCGTGCAAGTAAAGAACTGCGATATTGCTTTGGCCAGCGGCATTGGCGGCACACTCGCAACCCGTCACACGGCGGGTACTCTGATATTGGAAAGGGAGTAGGCGTCATGACCACAGTGAATCCATCAGCAACCAATCAGGCAGCGAACCCGGCGCCGATTCGATCGGCCAACAAGCCGATTGGCCCTCGGGTCATTCCGGCACCGCTGACTTTGCCCGAAACCGGTCCGTTCTGGGAAGCTGCCGATCAGGGCCGTCTGATGTTCAAACACTGCCGGACCTGCAATGAGCCACATTTTTATCCGCGCGATCTCTGCCCTTTTTGCTGGTCCGATCAAACCGACTGGAAAGTGGCCAGCGGGCTCGGCACCCTGTATAGCTTCAGTACCATGGGCAAGGGCGAAGCGGCCTACACGATTGCTTTTGTGACCTTGGCCGAAGGACCGACCATGATGACCAATCTGGTCGACTGTGATCCGGCGCAGTCCAGGATCGGACAAGCCGTTCGGGTTGTCTTCAAACCCAGCAACGGCGGGCATTCGGTGCCGATGTTTACACCGGCTTGACGCATGGTTGCATCAAGCCGGTCGGGGTACTGAATCGGTTCTGTGCCACTCTTGGGATGATGAGCACTGAATCGAAGTTTTCCGGCGTGGCCGGGGAACATGACATTACCCATCGCCGGGTGCTAAGGCTGCGTCAACTCGACTGCTGCGCGGTCTCCGATGCGCTCGACAAGCTCAAACTGGGCGGCGTCGTAACTGGCCTGCCGCAGCGCTCGGGCAGCGGTCGAATCGCCGGTCGGGTCGTTACCCTCAAACTGGATGCCGGCACCGCGCGACCCGGCGCTATCAAACATCTGGGTTGTGAAGCGATCGAGCTGGCCGGGCCGGATAACATCATCGTTATCGAGCAGCGCAGCGGTATCGAAGCCGGCTGTTGGGGCGGGCTGCTGTCACTCGGTGCCAAGGTCCGCCATGTGGCCGGCGTCATAGCCGAAGGACCGGTACGCGATATCGATGAAGCCATCGATCAGGAGTTTCCGGTGTTTAGCCGCAGCCTGACCTCCTTCACGGCGCGCGGTCGTATCGTTGAGCGCGGCACTCAAGTACCGATTGCGGTAGGCGACGTAACGGTCCAGCCGGGTGACTATGTCGTGGCTGATCGCAGCGCCATCATTTTCATCGCCGAGCGCGATATTGAACGGGTGCTCGAGGCGGCCGAACTCATCATCGCCAAGGAATCAGCCATGGCCAAGTCGATTCAGTCGGGGACACCGATTGGTGAGGTCATGCAGGGTAGTTACGAACAGATGCTGCAGAACTAGGCACCTCTGCTGAACCCGCCGCAGGCACCTGCTTAACCGGCCGCGGACATCTGCCGAACCAGCCGCCATTCGAGCGCGCCGCCTATAACTGCGCCAGTTCGTGGACGCGCAGCCCCAAATGTCCGGCGTCGGGTTTGACCCAACTGGAGTGTCGCAGGGCCCGGCCAATGTCGTTGAGTCCGGACTGCCAGCGCGCCGCCAAGGTGGCGGCCGAAAAGTCGATGTCTTTGTTGTGATCGTCGCTCGCACTGGCCTTCATGGTGAGATGCACAATATCGATCGAATGTCGGCAGCCTAGCGTTGCGAGTCGCCGTACTTCGGGTTCGTTACGGGCTCGGGTAGCAAGCTTTTCATAGAGGATTCGCACGGCTCGACGCAAATTCTGCATGGTTTCATGATCGCTCAAATGTTCGCGCGAATGGCTGGCGTATTGAATATCTTTCATCCGCGTCATTGTCTGCGCAATCGAATTCGGCTCGGCTTCGGTCGGATCCCACAGATCGATCATGAAACACAAGGTATCGCGGCGTTCCGCGTCGTCGAGCACGATATCAATTGGTGTATTCGAATAGATACCGCCGTCCCAGTACGCCACCTTATCGATGATTACCGGCGGGAAACCCGGTGGCAAGGCACCGCTGGCCATGACATGCTCGGGGCCGAGTTTCTGGCGCGTGTTATCGAACAGAACCAACTGCGCGCTCGCCACCGAAACGGCGCTGACCGTGAGTCGCATATGCGCCGCATTCAGGTAATCAAAATCGATCACATCGAGCAGAGTCTGGCGCAGCGGCGTGGTGTCGTAAAAGCCAACTTCGCCAATCGGAACCCCCCGCTGCAAATCCCAGGCGCTGGGACTGCGCGGCGTAAAGAAGCCAGGAACCCCTTGAGCGATGGTTTGTCAGGACTGAAACGCGGACAGCCAAGGCTGCCAGATCGCCGGCCAGGACACGGCCCGGGGAAGACTGCTGCCCTGAGTCACGGATTTCCAGAGTTTACGTAACTGCTCGACACGGCGTAGCGGCGGATTGCCGGCGATGATGGTGCCGTTAATGGCTCCAATCGACGTCCCAACCACCCAATCCGGCACGATGGCATGTTCATTCAGTCCCTCATGCACGCCGGCCTGATAGGCACCGAGCGCACCGCCGCCTTGCAAGACCAGTACGGTTTGGCGCGCTTGCGCAGCTTTTGAATTCATTACGACCCTTAAAATCGCAATTGTAAGATCTGTTCGCACATTTCAGCGCGATTCAGATGGGTGGCTTCAAGTCGCTCAAGCAGTTTCCTTGATGCGTATTTTCAGTACATTTGCCAGCCCGCGCTGGCCTTTGATATTGGCAATTTTAATCATTTGAAACCTTCGGATTGGGTGCGCTTGATTCAGACGCTAACGGCCTACCCATAGCAGGTCCGTCTTCAAAACGACTCAGAGTTTGCGTTCGAACGTGAGCAGCACACCCAATCCAATCAGCATCGCTCCAGTCGTACGATAAATCCATGCGAGTACCTGAGGACGCGAACGCAGCCAACCCGACAAATACCCTGGTGCCAGTCCGACCGGGTCCTTGACCAGGATCATGTCTTGCCCGGGCGTGACAATCGGGTCCAGGGACGCGGCGATGAAGAGCAATCAGGTAATTTCGAGCATGGAAAACGAACTAAACACAGATGATCTCTTATTCAGGATATCGAAGCCTATGATTACTCTAACAGTCCGAATCGTATTCCGGTGTGGCTTTTAATTAGTCAGCGTTAAATCCATGACACGTAGGGTCAGTCGAGCGCGATCCGTTGCAGTGACTCGCTCGTTCAATTTACGCTCCAAGTCTTTGGCATCAGTGGGTTTTTCGCCCTCGGGGGACGATCGCGGTTTGTAGCCGAACCACAGCACCAGGTAGATTCCGTGTCCATCGGCCGCCGGATCAATGGAGTAGAGTGCTTGTAATTGGTCTCGCCAAGCCAGCCAAAGGCTGTCGTTGTTTTCCTTCTTGATCTCGATCGGCACAGCTAGATGCAGGCCGTCCTTCAAGAACTCGACGCGCAAGTCGACCCGCTTTTCGTTCGCGGCTCGGCGTTCCGGAACGACGTTTATACCAAGCGGGTTTAGCCGAACGCGAAGCTTTTCGAGCAGGAGGTCGCGACAGTCGTTCTCGTCGATGGGAATGCTGGTGCCATCATCCTTTTTTTTCCAGTACTGCCGCAGCGCGAATGTGTCGGCTCCCCGCAGGTGGCGCTCAATATCTAGTAGGTGCTCAAGTGTGAGCGCCGCGAGATCGGCTCGGTTAGCCGGCGCACAGTTCGCCAGAGTCAGCGCCGCCCTCTCGGGCCTCGGGTGGACGAAATACGCTTCGCGCGCGACACCCTGTTGTGCCAGCATGCAATGCAGTAGATGCTCGCGCCATGGCTCAAGGCGCGGCAGATCGGTCAGGCGCTGAAGTTCGGTGCCGGCGGCCGACAGGGGGTCGCCGGCCAACAAGTCGACCAGCCCGCGCACAGTGTCACCGCGTTGATGCGACAGCGTAACCTGATAAGCCCCCTGCGGTCGCTCAGGCTGGGTTATCGGCGCGAGCAATTCGATGAGGTGCGACAAGGTCGTGGCCGGCACGCGCTCAAGCGCACGACCCAGACTACCTTGTTCCTGCAGAGCGATGCCTAGCGCCACGATCCTGCGTTCGCTCGCGCCCACCGCGTCAACTAGGCTTTCGGATGCATCAGCACTGTAGGGCAGCGCGGCCACCAGCCAGCAGATGCGTTGCGTCGCGTCGATCGACGGGTGGTCGAGCTTGCGGCGCACGATTGCCGAAGCGACTGCGTCGTCGAGCAAGTGCAACGCGGCGAGCATCGAGGCATTCAACTCGCGGCGCGCCGGCTCGCTCGCACGATGAGGAAATCGTTCAAGCAACGAGGGCAGTACCAGGCACGCCAGCGCCTGCTGCGCAGGCTCATGGGACATGTCCCACAAACCTTTGACAAACAGCGGCCCCTTCAGACGCAGGCAAGTCAACGTGTGGCGCACTAGCAAAGGCGCTACGACCGCAGGCCGCGATTCGACAAACCGCTTGTACCAGCCAGGCATTTCAACAGTGCGTTCGGTCAACCAGCAAGCGACCAGCGTGGCCAGCAGCGAATCCGGCCAGGCATCTACAAGCTCGGGTTCGCGCTCATATCCTAGTTGCGCGGCCAGCAGTATCACGGTTCGAAGAACGTGGTACTTACCCTTGGCGTTGAGGGCAAGTAGCTCGTTGGCCGTCGGCAGATCATCGCGTTCGAGCAGCTTCGTTAGCGCGGCAATAGCGGCCCGTGCAGTAGCCTCGTCGGACACCAGGAAATCTTGCACACGCTGTTCGGGCGTATCTCCACAAATGTCGCTGAAGCGTTGCTCATAAGCACCGGCTAGTTGATGCAATATGTGCTGCGGCGCAGTTCCAGCGACGATTGCGTCTAGATAGGGTACGAGTTTCCGCCGGCGCGATTCTTTGCCGGCCAGGGCCTGGGCTTCGTATTTGCGCTGGCGACGATATTCATCACTTTGCCAGTTGTCCTCAAGTGGACTGCTCCACTCGGCAATAAGCCATTCGCGAGCCTCCGGCCAGCGTTTAATGTGAGCCTCGACCCAGGCTTCGATCTGCGCCATCGTGGGCATATCCAACCCCGGCGGTGGATCAACAACAGCTCGCGCCACTTTGCTAAAGCAATATTGCGCCAGTTCGTCATTCGGTGCGACGGCAGCTTGACGCAGTAGCCAAGTCAACCAGTCGCGCGGCAGCCGAGCACCGTGCAGGCGCTGCTCGCATCTCCAGAAGTTACGCCGTCCCGATTTTGCGTCGGGTTGAGTCGCCCGCCAACCGAACGCTAATAGCTCTTTAATCCTCTGTGGCCGATCAGTCAACCATTGCGCAACACGGCGGCCACCAGCCTCGGGATCAAGTTTTAATAAACCGTTCTTATCCTCGCCTAAACCCAGCCACGCATAAAGGCGTTCGTCGCTGACTCGATCTCCGTGTAACTCAAGTGCCTTTGCAAGGATTTCGCTGCGCAGGCGCAACCATTGGCGATCGTGGTAATCAGGACTCGCAGACGGCTGCATTCGCAGCCACGCATCGGCGAGCACCGCAAAATCTTGCGGCCGAGACTGATCAATCAGTCCACGGTACCAGAACTGCGGCATCAAAGTATTGCTGTCGACTTCGCCCGGCTTCGGCCAATAGCACTGCACCGCGTCCGGTCCAACATGGTTCGGGTAGAGGTCGAGAAGCAGTTCGCCGGCCAGCCGGCCATCCACATCTTGCAATCGACCGCGACAAAGCTCATCGAGCCACTGCCGCGCTTTAACGGCGTCGAAGCCGGTATTTCGCTTCCAGGCCCGAAGTGCGCCCAATCGGTTGTGGATCTGGGCGGGAGCATCCTCGACCCATGCTTCAAGCAGGCCACCGAGTTGCTGAATCGGCTCGCCGTGATTCAACGCGTCAAGCACGCAATCAACTAGGGCCTGGTGCGCGTCGTCATCAGAATGATCAGCCAGTACCTGAGCCAAGGTTTCGCTCATGTCCG
>JANORY010000401.1:0-3190 GCA_031415535.1 Burkholderiales bacterium
CGGGGCGGCCGCGAACAACAAGGTGTAGCCGTCGGCAGGGGCCTTGGCGACCAGGTCATTGCCGATGATATTCGAGGCCCCCGGTTTGTTCTCGACGACAAACGGCTGACCGAGCCGTTCGCCGAGTTTCTGCGCCACCAATCGGGCCACGGTATCGAGCGCGCCGCCGGGCGCAAAGGGCACGACGATACGAACCGAGCGCACCGGATAAGCGTCCGCCGCGCCGCCTGTCGATTGCGCACTCGCCAGTCCGTGGTTAAGTGCCAGCACGGCCGCCAAAGTCGGCAACAGCCTTTTCCAGATACTGGTTTTTCTCATTGTTTGTCTCCGTCGTAGGTCCGAACATTACTCCGGAATGGCGATAAAGACATCAGTATCGAATGAGCGCATGTTTTAATATGTGGAACTATAGTTTCGAGTAATTCCATCGATGCCCAAAGCAAAAATTTCGTCCGCAAGCGCTCAGACTGGCCCTCGAGCACACGACCAGGAGCGCGGCGACTGGTTCGCAACCACTCTGGCGCGCGGTCTGTCATTGGTGGAGGCGTTTGGCCCGGGCGATCTCTGGCTGGGCAACGCGGAATTGGCGCGCCGCACGGGTCTGTCCAAACCAACGGTGTCACGACTCAGTTCAACCCTGATCGAATTGGGCTATCTGCATCGGAACACCGAGGGCAAATTCCGTCCCGGTGTGCGTCTGCTGGCCCTGGCCTATCCAGTGCTGCGTGCTTTTACCATACGGCAAATCGCACGGCCTTTGATGGTGGAGCTGGCGCGCGATATTCGCGGCGCGGTGTCTATCGGAACGCTTGATCGCACCAGTCTGATATTCGTCGAGACCGCTCGCGGCGCTGAACCGCATCCGTTATCCCCCGATGCCGGGGGCAGCGCGCCACTCATTCAAGCCGCGATCGGGCGCGCGTTACTGGCCCAGCTCGACGAATTGTCACGTCAGCAGGTGATGGATCGGACTCGGCGGGAGTTGCCGCAGTTGTGGAAGCAGTACCACTTGAAGGCGACTCAGGGAATACGGGATTGCGCTCGCCAGGGCTTTTGCCTCTCCTTCGGCGACGTCAACCCCACTGTGCACGCCGTCGGGGTACCTATGTTGACCATGAAAGACGGAACCGTGCTGGCATTGAACTGCGGTATACCTGCCTATCGGTTGGCACCCGACCAGTTGGAACATGATGTTGCTCCGCGCGCGCGCGCCTTGGCTGCCAACATTCGGGCAATCTGGACCGAGTAAGCTGCTTGCCGGGCAGCGCTGCCTGGCAGACCTTGTATTGCAGACTTCACGCGGCGGACTTCGCTTGACTGAAAACCATTATCTGTTCAAAATAATGGAACAATAGCAAATTGTTGTTCCGATGTATAACTTCGCGAATTTGACCGGAGACAGTCATGCCTGGACTACTCTGATGCGAACCCTGCAGACAGATCTGTGCCGACGGCTCGGTATTCGTTATCCGATCTTCGGCTTCTCACACAGCATCGACGTGACTGTCGCATTGGCCGACGCCGGCTGTTATCCGGTGTACGGCGCGACCCGCGATCTGCCTGAACAAATCGCCAGTCATTTGAAGGCGATCCGTGAACGGATCGGCGACGGAAAATTCGGGGTTGATCTGTTGCTGCCAGCGGGCGTCGGCACCGAGACGGATCGGGCCGCCGTTGTCGCCGGCTTGCCGGTGGAACACAAAGCGTTCGTCGATCACTTGCGTGCCAAATACGCCGTGCCAGCCGCCACCGAGTCAACGTTCTTCTCCAGCCAGGTGCGCTCCCAGCAATTGTTCGAGGAACAGATTGATGCTGTGCTGCAATCGAGCGCGGACGGATTTGCAGCCGGTATTGGATGCCCGCCAGCGGTCATCGAACGTGCCCGGCAGTGTGGAAAGTTCACGATCTCGCTGGTCGGCTCGGCCCGCCATGCGCTGAACGCCAAATTGGCGGGCGTAGACCTGATCGTTGCGCAGGGCGCTGACGCCGGCGGCCACACCGGGCCGGTCGGCACCTATTCGTTGGTGCCGCAAGTCGTCGAAGTCGCTGGCGACACGCCGGTGCTGGCGGCCGGTGGGGTGGGGCATGGCAGCCACATCGCCGCCGCGTTCGCGCTCGGCGCCCAAGGCGTCTGGCTGGGCACGGCCTGGCTCACCAGCCGGGAGCATGCCTTCAACCCGATTTTGTTGCGCCAGGTTCTGGCCGCCAAGGCCGAGGACACAGTGATATCGAAGAGCCACAGCGGTAAGCCAGCGCGGTTGATTCGCTCGGGATGGACTCAGGAATGGGATGCACCTTCAGCGCCGAAGCCGTTGCCCATGCCCTATCAGCAAGTCCTGACCGGCGCGTTACTGGCCGGTGTCGAACAACACGGTATCGAGGCCTTGTCATACACCGGCGCCGGACAGGGTGTCGGCTGGTTCAATGAGTTGCAATCGGTGCGCGAGATCGTCGAGCGATTACTAAGCGAAACCCGCGGCGCGCTGGATCAGATGGATCGTCGATTGCAGCTTCACACGGCAGCCTCGCAGCCTGCTGGGTTCGCAAGCGACTCAGCAACGATCAAGTAACAATGGAACGACCAGCTTATGGACTTCACCGAATCACCCAAAGCATGCGAGATCCGCGAGCGGCTTTCAAACTTCTTCGACGCACAGGTGTTGCCGCGCCATCGCGAATGGCATGAGTCAGTGGTGGTGCGCAAGCAGCCAGCGCCCTTCATGCCGGCATTGCGCGCTGCCGCGCGTGCCCAGGGACTGTGGAACATGGCACTGCCGGCACTGGCAACGGACGAACCCGGAACCCATTTGTCGAATGTCGAATTCGCCCCTTTGTGCGAAATCATGGGGCGCTTGCCGTGGGGCTCCGAAGTATTCAACTGCCAGGCACCCGATGTGCCCAACATGGCCTATCTCCAGCAGGTAGCCACCGCCGAGCAAAAACGGCGCTGGTTGCGGCCACTGCTCGAAGGTGAGGCGAAATCGGCGTTTGCACTGACCGAGCCCGACACAGCGTCCTCGGATGCCACCAACATTGACACCCGTATCGAGCGTCGGGCCGATCAGTACATTATTAACGGGCGCAAGTGGTACATCACCGGTGCCGCACACCCGGACTGTAAATTTGTCATTGTTGTTGGCCGCAGCAATCCTCAGGCGCATCGGACACAACAGCATACTGCCTTGATTGT
>JANORY010000402.1:0-10968 GCA_031415535.1 Burkholderiales bacterium
AAGACGCTGAGCGGCGTGCAAAAACAAGTCAAGATCCTGGAGGCCGGCTTGTTCAAGCCGTTCGAAGAGGTGCAGGATCCGCCGGATGCCGAGTGAATCGTTTCAGCTCTGGTGCAGCGAAGCTGCGCAGCGCTGTGAACGTGCGCTTGAACGCCATCTGCCGAACGCAAATCTGGCGCCGCCCGAGCTGCATGCCGCCATGCGCTACGCCGTCCTGGGCGGCGGCAAACGTATTCGTCCGTTATTGGCCTATGCAGCGGCGCAATTGAGCCAGGCGTCGGCTGAGGTCGCTGACTGTGCCGCCTGCGCGGTCGAAATGATTCATGCTTATTCGCTGGTCCATGACGACCTTCCGTGTATGGATAATGACGTGCTGCGGCGCGGCAAGCCATGCGTCCATATCGCGTTCGGTGAAGCCAATGCCCTGTTGGTCGGTGATGCGTTACAGGCGCTGGCCTTCGAGGTGCTGTCGTACGCGCAGGACTTAGGTGCGCGCCCGGAAGCGACGGTGCATATGTGCCGGTACCTGGCGCAGGCCGCCGGTTCGCTCGGCATGGCAGGCGGGCAGGCGATTGATCTCGACGCGGTCGGCAAAAACCTGACGCGCGATCAGTTGCAACTGATGCACGAGCGAAAAACCGGTGCCCTGCTGCGGGCTGCGGTATTGCTCGGGGCCTTGGCGGGTCGCCCCTTGTCGGCGATCGAGCTGGAAGCGCTAAATCGCTACAGTCAAGCCGTCGGTTTGGCCTTCCAGGTGGTTGACGACATCCTCGATGTACAGGCAGACTCGGGTACTCTCGGTAAAACGGCCGGAAAAGACGCCTTGAATGACAAACCAACCTATGTGTCGGTGCTAGGTCTGACTCAATCCGAAGAGTTTGCCCGGCAGTTGTGTTGTGAAGCGCATGAAGCGTTGCGACCGTTTGCCGACTCCGCCTATCGGTTACATGAACTGGCCGACCTGATCGTGCTGAGAAAATCCTGACACCATGAACATTTTCCCCTTACTCGAAAAAATTAACGACCCGTCGCAATTGCGCGCCCTCGAACGTGGCAAGTTGCCACAGTTGGCCAACGAGTTGCGCGCCTTTGTACTGGATTCGGTTTCCAAAACCGGCGGGCATCTGTCCGCTAACCTCGGCACGGTCGAATTGACGCTGGCCTTGCACTATGCGTTCAAGACGCCGTTTGATCGTCTGGTTTGGGATGTTGGTCACCAGAGCTATCCGCACAAGATTCTGACCGGCCGTCGCCAGCAGATGTCGAGCCTACGTCAGCTCAATGGCTTGTCCGGTTTCCCGCGGCGCGATGAATCACCCTACGACACCTTTGGAACCGCCCATTCATCGACCTCAATTTCCGCCGCCCTCGGCATGGCAGTGGCCTCGCGCATCAAGGGCGAAAACAAGGGCGCGGAGCGGCGCCGTCATGTGGCGGTCATTGGCGACGGCGCGATGTCCGCCGGCATGGCGTTTGAGGCGATGAATAACGCTGGCGTCACGCCGGACATTGATCTGCTGGTGGTGCTGAATGACAATGAAATGTCGATCTCGCCGCCGGTCGGAGCGCTGAATCGTTACCTGGCCCGCCTGTTGTCGGGCCGCATGTATTCAAAAGCAAAAGATGTCGGCCGCGCGGTACTCTCGCATGTGCCGACCATGTTCGAGCTGGCGCGACGCTTCGAGGAACACGCCAAGGGCATGGTGGTGCCGGCAACCTTGTTTGAGGAGTTCGGCTTTAACTATGTCGGGCCGATCGATGGCCACGATCTCGACTCGCTGATTCCCACCCTGCAAAACCTGCGCGAACTGCGGGGTGCGCAATTTTTGCATGTCATCACTCGCAAAGGGCAGGGCTATAAAATGGCCGAGGCCGACCCGGTGCTGTACCACGGTCCCGGTAAGTTCAATCCGGTGGAGGGCATCAAGCAATCCTCGTCACCGCCGAAGCTGACCTACACCCAGGTGTTTTCGGATTGGATCTGCGACATGGGTGCGCTCGATCAGCGTCTGATTGGCATTACCCCGGCAATGCGCGAGGGCTCGGGCCTGGTTGAGTTCGAGCGGCGCTTTCCGAAGCGCTACTTCGACGTTGGCATCGCCGAACAACACGCAGTCACCTTCGCCGCCGGCCTAGCCTGCGAAGGACTCAAGCCAGTGGTGGCGATTTACTCAACCTTCCTGCAGCGTGGTTATGACCAATTGATCCACGACGTGGCGCTGCAAAACTTGCCGGTGATGTTCGCACTGGATCGCGCCGGATTAGTGGGTGCCGATGGCGCAACCCATGCCGGTGCCTATGATTATGCGTATCTGCGTTGCCTGCCCAATATGGTCGTCATGGCACCGTCCGATGAAAACGAGTGCCGGCAAATGCTCTTTACCGCCTTCCAGATCAATGGCCCGAGCGCGGTTCGATACCCGCGTGGGGTCGGACCCGGTGCCGAGGTCAAAAAGGATCTGACCGCCTTGCCGATTGGCAAGGCCGAGATTCGCCGCCAGGGCAAACGCATTGCGCTGTTGGCCTTCGGCTCGATGCTCGCGCCCGCGCTAGTCGCCGGCGCGGCGCTCGATGCCACCGTGGTCA
Organism: Burkholderiales bacterium; assembly: GCA_031415535.1. Classification (GTDB taxonomy): domain Bacteria; phylum Pseudomonadota; class Gammaproteobacteria; order Burkholderiales; family Burkholderiaceae_E; genus JANLTP01. The sequence goes on from JANORY010000402.1 coordinate 2,587, forward strand.
ATATGCGCTGGGTCAAGCCGCTTGACGATGCCATGATCGCCGAGCTGGCCGGCACACACGACGCGCTGGTAACGATTGAAGAACATGTCGTCATGGCCGGTGCGGGCGGCGCAGTTGCCGAGGCGCTGGCCGAAATGGGCATCGCCAAACAACTGCTGCAGTTGGGTCTGCCGGATCGTTTTGTGGATCATGGCGAGCAGACGCAATTGCTGCGTCTGCTCGGTCTGGACGGTGCTGGAATCGAGCGCAGTGTGCGCGAACGTTTCCAGGAAATCCTGGCCGGTTCCGGGCCGCGTCTGGTGGCGACCCGTAAGGCCTGAACCGGGCCGCAGCGCGCACTGCCGCGCGGCCGGATTCCTGCTAAAGACCGCTAAAGAACACCGCTGCCAGTTTGTAGCAAAACGGCGGCACCAGACCGCCGTGATAACTGCTGGCAACCACAATCGCCTCACCAACCGCGCCGCCGCCAGCCGCTGCCACAGCGGCGGCTTTCTGCGAGTCAAAGGCGGTTTTCAGCGGGGCCGCAGCCTGCGGCAAGGTCGCCGCGTCTTCCAGGTCCCAACGGAACACCGACGCCGGGCTGGCAAATGCCGCAGCGGCATCGACGCTGTTGAACTTGTTGACCGTCAGATCGGCACCGCCATGACATAACACCATGGGTGAAGTGGGCTTCCAGCCGGTGGTCAAGTCATTGCGCAAAAACGCTTTCTGGTAGTTGGAGTTCGGATCCTGCGCCGCCGTTTGATAGGTCTTGTTGATCAGGAACGGTTGGCCATTGCCTTGGTCGTACAGCGTCCGGTAAGTACCATCGGCACCGGCCGGAATTTTGGCTGCGGCGGCCGCCACGTCGGTCGTCGGGAACAGACCCACCATGTTTGGCGCGTAAGCTGGGGCGTAGAGCTCGGCCGGGCTCGTGTAGATATTGCCGTACGAGTTCTGAAAGCTGTCGACCACCAGCGGCGTGAAAAAGGCGGCACCAATGCCCTGCAGCGCCGGATTGGTCAGTGACAGGGTAGCGATCTTGTGCAAGGCGTAGGGACCTGCCAAAGGTGCTGAACCGGTTACCGTGAATTCACTCGAATACTTGGTCTGAATGGCTTTCACCGTCGCCATCGCCACATAGCCGCCTTGCGAATAACCGGTAACAAACAGCTTCGCCGAAGCGGTCGCGCCGAGCTTGGTCAAAGAGCTTTTGGTCGCGCGCAAGGCATCAATCATGTCCTGCGACTGCTGATCGGCATTCAGGTACGGGTGGTAGGTCAGCTTCGACGCGTTGTAGCCCGCATAGTTGGGGGCCACCACGATGTAGCCCTGCGCTGCAAACAGGGTCATGGCCAGGCCAGCCTCACCGTCGCCGGTCACATTGGCCATGTTCTTGTTTTTATTGGCGTCGGTACCGTGCGCGAACAGAACAATCGGTCGCGCGCCGGTGCAGGCGGCGTTGGTGCCACTGGGCACCATGACGGCGGCGGTTCCGTTGGTGTTCTCGCCCTTGCCGCCGCTGGTGTCGTAATCAATCGAGCTGACTTTGACGTCGCATAATGCGCTGCCCGACAGTCCGATCAGCCCGGAGGCATTTGCGCCCGCCGTGACGGAAGCCGCCGACAAGGTCGCTACCGCTATCGGCTCGCCGTTGATGGTGCCACTGCTTGAGCTGGTGCTGTCGCCGCAGGCCGCACTGACGGCCGCCAGGCCGACGATGGCCAGCGATGTGCCCAATTGTTGCCAGTTCAAAGTTGATTTCATATTTGTCATCCTCCCACGTTTATTTTGGTGTCGAACCGGTGTGCTCAGGGATGTGAGCTGGCGGCACGACCAAATCGATTGTAAGGCCTAAAATCAATATTCATTTTCAGGAAATCGGCCATGCAAACTCAGAAAATTGTCCTGGTTACCGGTGCCAGCCGCGGCATTGGTGCCGCCGTCGCAGAATTGGCCGCCATTGCTGGCTACGACGTTGCGGTGAACTACAGCCGCGATGCCGCCGCCGCGCAGCAGGTGGTAGAACGCGTGCAAGCGCGCGGGCAACGTGCCGTCGCGATACAGGCCGATGTATCGCAAGAGGCGCAGGTACTGCAGATGTTCACGACGGTTGATCGCGAACTAGGACGTTTGACCGCGCTGGTCAATAACGCCGGTGTGGTTGCCAAGGCCAGCAAGCTCCAGGATATGAGTATCGAGCGCTGGCAACTGATGTTCGGTATCAATGTGATTGGTTCATTTTTGTGTGCGCGCGAGGCAATCAATCGTATGGCGATCTCGAAGGGCGGGGCCGGCGGCACCATTGTCAATATGTCATCGGCGGCGTCGCGGATCGGTTCACCCGCCGACTATGTTGACTATGCCGCTTCGAAGGGTGCCATCGATACCTTCACACTTGGCCTGGGCAAGGAGTTGGCGGGTGATGGCATTCGTGTCAATGCGGTGCGCCCGGGGCTGATCGAGACGGAAATTCATGCCAGCGGCGGATTTCCGGACCGGGTTCAACGCAACAGCCAGTTTGTGCCGATGCAGCGCGGCGGTACCGCTCGTGAGGTCGCCGACGCGGTAGTCTGGCTGATGTCCGAACAATCATCCTACGTGACCGCAACACTGGTTGATGTGGCGGGCGGGCGCTAGAGCCAGTGTCAGCGCCAGTGCAAGCGCCGAAGCGCCGCGCACCTAATCGCGAAAGTTATTGAAGGTCAGTGGTATGTCGGTGATCTCTTTCTTGAGCAGCGCGATGATGGCCTGCAAGTCGTCGCGTTTGGCGCCTGAAATCCGTACCGCGTCGCCCTGGATGCTGGCCTGACACTTGACCTTGCTTTCCTTGACCAGCTTGACGATTTTTTTGGCGTCATCACCGGCGACGCCATGCCGCACGGTGATGATCTGCTTCATCTTGTCGCCGCCAATCTTTTGCGGATCGGCGAAATCGAGGAATCGTACATCGACATTGCGCTTGGCGCATTTGTTGATCAGCACATCACGAACCTGACTGAGCTTGAAGTCATCGTCGGCAAACGATGTCAACTCACGCTCCTTTTGCTCAATCCGTGAGTCCGAGCCCTTGAAGTCGAAGCGATTGGTGATCTCCTTGTTGGCCTGATCGATGGCGTTGCGCACTTCGACTTCATTGGCTTCAGAAACAACATCGAATGAGGGCATGATTAATCTCCGTAAAACTTTTTCTCTATTCGATTCTATCGTCTCAGAACAGGTTCAGGTTTTGGGCCTCGCTTGCATTCTGTGCGGGCGCTTTCTGGCGAGCAGCCGGTTTCCGGGCCGTGCCCGCTTCGACGCTGCCTGCGGCAAACAGATTTGAAGCGCGAACGCCGAGTAAACGGATTCGGCTGCGCTGTTCGGGTACCCGGGCCAGACACTCGAAGGCGGCCTTGCGCAAGGCCACCGGATCGGCGCTGCTACGCTCGATGCTCAGATCTCGCGTCAGAATCTGAAAATCGTCAAACCGTACCTTCACACCAATGGTTCTGGCCCGCAAGCGCCGTGCGTTCAGATCGGCGCTGACCTGTTGGCACAATCGCGCCAGGGTGGCGGCCAGGCCATGCCAGTCACGTTTAAGATGCTGATCGCGATCAAAGGTCGTCTCCCGGCTTAAGGATTTGGGTTCGCTAAAGGTTACCAAGGGCCGGTCGTCACGACCGTTACTGGCCTCGTGCAGCCAGCGGCCATAACTTTTTCCGAACTCCTTGAGCAGAAAAAGCGGGTCGGTTAGCGCCAGTTCACCAATCAGCCGGATGCCCAGCCCCGCCAGGCGTGCGTCGGCCTTCGGCCCGATGCCGTTAATACGGCGCACCGGTAGCGGCCAGATCTTGCGCTCGAGATCGGTGATGCCAATCAGACTCAGGCCATCGGGTTTGTTCAGGTCGCTGGCAATTTTTGCGAGCAGCTTGTTGGGGGCGATGCCAACTGAGCAGCGCAGGCCGGTGGCGTCAAATACCGCCGCTTTAAGGCGAGTGCCCAATTGCTCGGCAGTGCCGGCACCCTGCGCTCGTAACTCGCTCAGATCAATGTAGACCTCGTCAATGCCGCGATCTTCGATGGTTGCGCAGACTTGGGCGACCGCCTCTTTGAAGCGTTTCGAAAAGCGCCGATATTCGTCAAAGTCGGCCGGCAGAAAAATACACTGTGGGCACAGTTCGTGGGCCTTGTGCAGAGCCATCGCCGAGCGAATACCAAAAACCCGTGCTTCGTAGTTAGCCGTGGTCACCACACCGCGTCGCGACGGATCGCCGCGCCCGCCAATCGCCACCGGCAGACCGCGCAACTCGGGGTGGCGCAGCAGCTCGACTGAGGCGTAGAACGCATCCATGTCGAGATGGGCAATACAACGTTCTGTGGCGGGCGGCATGTGGAATTGTTGCATCATTTCACAATCCGTTCACGGTAAGGCCGCCGCCGCCTATCGGTTATCGCCCTGCGCATCCTTGAGGTGCGGCGTGCACTAGCCCAGTATTGTGAATTATGCGGGGCCTCTCTTTTGTCCTCGCCAAACAATACTGATGCCTTGCCCTGGAGTGAACTAGTGACGACTGCGGTTAAAACCGCGCCCCAGCCTTCGATCTTGAAGGCCCCTAAGCCGAAGGCGATTGATCCGCCGGGTAGCGATGCGCTGTTACGTCTGCAGGCTGTGACCTTGTCGCACACCGAATTCGAGGCTGCGGCGGTCGCGTTTTGCAGCGAATTCGCTGATTTGACCGACGCTTCGCGGGTTTCGCTCGGTATGATCGAGCAACGTCATGCCGTGTTGTTTGCGGTCTCGCGCGGTGAACCCGAACACCTCGATCCGCGCCTTCGAAAGCAACTGCTGGCGGCCATGGACGAGGCTTACGACCAGGGTAGTACGATATTCGCACCGTCAGGCATTGGTGATCGCCGAATCAATCGCGCCGCCGAATCATTGCGTCGCGAGCACCGCGGCACGGTGATCACCGTGCCGATCGCGATACATCAACAAACACTGGGGGCACTGACCATCGAGTTTGCTGATGTCCAGCAAACGATTGATCCGATTCTTGCACTGGCCGAGGACGCGGCTGCGCTGTTCGGCCCGGTGCTGTTTGTGATGCGCCAGAATGAACGATCGCTCGCGCGACGCGCGGCCGACGGATTCGTCACCTTATCGCGCACCTGGCCACGTCTGATACGCAGTCCGTGGCGTTGGCTGGCTGCGGCGTCGCTGCTCGGTGTGCTGGTGCTGGCCTTCGTTCCGGCACGCTACTCGGTCAGTGCGCCGGCCCGTGTTGAAGGCGCGGTGCAACGGGTAGTTGCCGCACCGAGCAACGGATTTCTGAAGTCGAATGCGGTACGACCTGGTGATGCCGTGACTCAGGGCCAGGTGCTGGTCGAGCTGCTCGATCGCGATTTGCAACTGGATCGCTCGAAACTGCAAGGCGAAATGGCCCAGCATGAGAATGCCTATGCGGCGGCGATGGCGCGCTCCGATCGCTCGAACATGATGATTTATCAGGCCAAGGTTGCCGAGGCGCGGGCGCAAGCCGATTTAGTCGACCAGCAACTGAAGCGGATTCAGATGCGCGCGCCGATTGATGGCATGGTGATTCAAGGCGATCTGTCGCAGATGCTCGGCTCACCGGTTGAAAAAGGTCAGGTGTTGATGACGATTGCGCCGCGCAACGCCTTTCGGGTGATTATCGAGCTCGACGAGCGCGACGTGCAAGCGGTCAAGCTGGGCCAGAACGGCCGCTTGGTTCTGTCCGCGTTACCGTGGGACACCGTGCCGATTTTGATCGAGCGCATTACCCCAATGGCAGTGGTCAGCGAAGGTCGCAATGTGTTTGAAATTGAGGCGCGCTTGGCACAGGCGCAGGCCGATCTGCGACCAGGCTTGCGCGGCGTGGCGCGCATTGACGTCGGACGGGCTCCCTTGCTGCGCGTCTGGACGCGGCGCTTTATGGAGCACCTGTCGCGCTTTGTGTGGCGCTGGAGCCCTTGATGAATGTGTCACTGTTCAGTGATCGCTGGTACCGCGTCATTGATCTGAAGCCGCGCTTGCGGGGCAGTGTTCGGATTGACCGGCAGTTGATCCGCGACGACACCTGGTTCTTGTTGTCCTCGGCGAGCAAGGCGAAAACCCATCGATTAAATGATGCCGCCTGGGCCTTTGTCGGTCGCTGCGATGGCGAACGCACGGTGCAGCAGGTCTGGGATATTTTGCTGGCGGCCAACGCCGAACACCTGCCCACGCAGGGTGAGATCGTGCAATTGTTGACGCAGCTCTACAAGGCCGGTCTGATGGAGTTTGACCAGTCACCGGATGTTGAGTTGATGATCCAGCAGTCGCGCAAGGCTCGGCACAGCGAAATTGTTCAGCGTGCCAACCCCTTGTCGTTTCGGGTGCCGCTCGGTGACCCGGGGCGCTGGCTTGATCAGTGCATCGGTCTGTCGAAACGGGTCTACTCGGCGAGCGGTCTGCTGATCTGGTTATGCCTGCTCATAGTCGGTCTGGCTCAACTGTTCATGAACTGGGATGAGCTGGCGCGCCATGCCGGTAAATGGCTGGCCACGCCGAGGTATGTGGTGATTGGCTGGTTTGTCTATCCGGTCATCAAGTCGATTCATGAAATGGCGCATGCGCTGGCGGTTATTCGCTGGGGCGGGGCGGTTCGTGAGGCCGGAGTTGGCTTGTTCATGCTGCTGCCGATGCCCTATGTGGATGCCTCAGATTCGAACCTTTTTGTGCAACGTTATCAGCGCGCGCTGGTCAGTGCCGCCGGCATTATGGCTGAGCTATCCTTGGCGGCTATCGGATTGCTGGTTTGGTCGCTGACCCAGCCGGGCTTGATCCAGGACATCGCCTTTACGGTCGCGTTTGTCGGCGGCGTTTCAACCTTGCTGTTCAATGCCAATCCGCTGATGCGGCTCGACGGCTACTTCCTGCTCTGCGATCTGACCGAGTTACCGAATCTGGCGGCCCGCAGCACGGCGTTTTGGCAGAGCTGGTTCTTGCGCAAGGTGCTGCGGGTTAACGAGGCGATTGAGGTGGCGCTGGCCAAGGGCGAGCGCTTTTGGCTGCTCTTGTACAGTCCGGCCGCATGGGGCTACCGAATCGTGGTGGTGGTGTTTGTTTTGATGTGGGCTGGTGGCTACCATCCGCTGCTCGGCGTCTTGGTCGGTGGGCTGGCGTTATTCATGATGATTGTCCTGCCGTTCGCGATCAGCGCTCGGCAACTGATGAAACAGATTCCCCCGGGGCGAAGCGGGCGCAGCGCGCACCTGCGATTTGTGCTGTCTGCTGCGGCCCTTGTCACCGCGATCGCGGCTATTCCGTTGCCGCACCGCAGTGTTGCACAAGGTGTTGTCTGGTTGCCCGAGCAAGCACAAGTACGCGCTCAGGTGGAAGGCTTTTTGCTCGCGATGGTACCGGCCAACGCGAACCTGCGATCGGGTGAAGCGGTCGTGCAACTCGATGATGCCGCGCTTGAAGTTGAGCATCGCAAACTGCTGGCGCGCCGCGAAGGCCTGCAGACTGCGGTGTATCAGACCTTGGCCACCGATATCTTCAAGAGTAAACAGTTCAATGAGGAAATCATTGCCATCGAAACGCGCCTGACCGACATCCTGGAGCGACGCGCACAACTCGCGGTACGAGCCCAGGTAGGGGGGCAATTCACGGTCAAACGAATTAACGATATGCCGGGCCAATTCTTCAAGCAGGGCGAAACCATTGGCTACATGATCGGTACTCAGCGGCCGGTGGTACGGGTGGCGGTTCATCAGGAAGAGGCGGCCTTTCTGAGCTCTGGTGTCAAGCACATTTCGATTCGCCTGGCGCAATGGCCAGGCCGTGAACTGCAGGGTCGAATGGTGCGCAGCACACCGTCGGCGATCGAGCGTTTGCCCAGTGCCGCACTCGGCGATCGCGCCGGCGGTGACGTTCAGGTTGATCCGGCCGATAAGGACGGCACGCGAACGATGGCACCCACTTATGTGCTTGATGTGCAGGCCGATGACCTGCCGAGTGAACTGATGGGGGGCCGGGCCTGGGTACGCTTTGATTACGGCTGGGCGAGCGCCGCGACCCAAGGGTTCCGGCAGCTCAAACAACTGCTGTTGACGAATTTTTCGCCGATTGAAAGTTGATGGATCGCGGTATTCCACATCCGGGCTCGATCTGGGGTGCCTATCCGGAGCGCAGTGCTGACGGCCGAGCGCGTCCCAGGCGTATGGCGTGGGCAACGGCACACAGCGAACAGCAGCATTATGTTGCGCTGGCAGCGGCGGCCCAACAGTACGCCGAGCGCTTGAGTTCGCAACCGCCGCTCGAGCTCTATGCCAGCAGCCGCGGAATCGCCGGCCAACTGACCGTTCAAGGATTTCAGCCCGGTCTGCTGGCGAAATTACTCGGCTGTGTCGCCGCAC
>JANORY010000403.1:0-1931 GCA_031415535.1 Burkholderiales bacterium
ATATCGCCGCCTGCAGGGTGTCGAGGCGACCGTTCAAGCCCAGGGTAGGATGATGATAACGTCGATCCTGACCATGCAGGCGAATCTCGCGCATGCGCTTGGCAAGCTGCTCGTCATTGGTGAACAAGGCACCGCCATCACCATAACAACCGAGCGGCTTGGACGGAAAAAAACTGGTTGAGCCAATGCTAGACAGTGCGCCGGAGCGCTTGCCGTTTTGACTGGCCCCGAAGCTCTGTGCGGCGTCCTCGATCACTGGCAACTTGTGCCGCGCCGCGATGGTATTGATCGCATTCATATCGGCGCACTGGCCATACAAACTGACCGGCATGATCGCCCGAGTTCTCGCAGTAATCGCCGCCTCGAGCAGCGCCGGATCGAGGTTAAAACTGTCTGGATCGATGTCGACGAAGATCGGTATCGCGCCCATCAGCGCAATCATTTCGCCAGTAGCAATAAAGGTAAACGGCGTGGTGATGACCTCGTCGCCCGGCGCAATATCCAGCGCCATCAACGCGATCATCAGCGCAGTGGTGCCATCCGAAACACCAATGCAATACCGAGCACCGACGTACTCAGCCAGGCGCTCTTCCAGCTCCCGCACTTCCGGACCCATGATGTACTGGCCATGATCCAAAACACGCTGTATGCGCGCGTCAATAACCGGCTTGAGCGCCCGATACTGCGCCTTCAAGTCAACAAATTCGAGTTTTGGATGATTCATGATGCAGTGATCGCTTGAATTCAGACTGTAAGGGGTTCGCAGGCCGAACTCGAAATCATATAGTGATCACCACAGTCGCTACATTTAACACTTCCAGCGTCGTTAGCCACTGTGGTCGCCTTACCCACAGCGCTTGGCAATTTGACGCCACAACGGCAGACCCAGCCGCTGTGGCGCGCCGGCACGCCGGCAAACAGGGCGTACGCCGGCACGTCCCTGGTGACTACCGCACCGGCCCCCACAAATGCATAAGGACCCACCGTAACACCACAGACCAACGTTGCATTGGCACCGATCGACGCACCCTTCTTGACCAGTGTTTTTCGGTATTCGTCTTTGCGCGGCACATGGGCGCGCGGATTGATGACATTGGTAAAGACCATGCTCGGACCGCAGAAGACATCGTCTTCGATCTCAACATCGTCGTAGATCGACACGTTGTTCTGTACGCGGACATTGCTGCCGAGCTTGGCGCGCGCGCCAACGAACACATTTTGACCCAATGCACAGCGCTCGCCGATCACGGCGCCGGCGCTGACATGTACCCAATGCCAGACCTTGGTACCGTCACCGATCTGTGCGCCGTCGTCAACGACCGCGGTGGGATGAATCATTACGGCCAAAAGTCAGCTCCTCAATATTCAAGTGGTAACGGCACACGCCGGCCATCACGCGCCGCCAGATAGGCCGCAATCAACACTTCAAGCGACTTCAAGCCCTCACGCCCGTCGGTTTCGGGCTCGGCCTCACCGCGCATGACCTTGATGACATTATCGTAGTAAAGCGGATGACCGAAGCCGTACACCGAGGTGGTCTGATAATTCGCGGCCTTGATTTCTTCATCATCGGGATCAAGGTCGGCAAATTGCCACTGCTGAATCTCGTTGACCGCAACCCCACCAATGCGCACCGTCCCCTTCTCGCCGAGAATCGTGATCGAGCCCTCGAGATTCTTCGGATAGGTCAACATCGACACATTGACCGTTCCGAGTGCACCCGAGCGCCAACGAACAATCATGACACCGCTGTCTTCAACTTCAATCCGTCGCGCCTGTGTCGCCATGAAGGACTGCACCGACTCAATCGGACCGATCAACCAATCGAGCAGATCAATGTAGTGACTGGCCTGGTTCATGAATGCGCCGCCATCGTATTCCCAGGTACCGCGCCAGTTGGCGGCATCATAGTAGGACTGCGGACGCGACCA
>JANORY010000404.1:0-1335 GCA_031415535.1 Burkholderiales bacterium
CGGATAGTAAATTATTTGATTTTCGGTTTGGTTTCGGTTCGGGTCTCGGTTGATTTGCCGCGAAGCCTTTACAAACGGGTAAAAATGAAGGTCGTTCAGGAAGAAATCACGCTGTTCGAGTATTTCGCCAGGCTGGCGGAACGGGATTTGGCGGGTTCGAAATGAGCTATTCGGCGAGGCAAAAGGGTGGGGGAGTCGTGGGCAAATGCCGGAATGATTCGTGCTTTTGCCTCGCTCATTCCGGGCCTTTCAACCGGTTCCGTCCGGGCTTTTGACCGGGGATGGTATCCATCCAGTTTCGTGCTTCGTCGAGCAGGTCGGTCACTCGTTCCACATGCCATTCAAGGTTGCGCTGGTCATATTCCTCGCGTTTGAGCCGTTGAAATTCCCTGAAAAACCAGACTTTGAACTCCGGCGAAACCCAGGTACAAAATTCGAGTGCGATGTCCGAATGGGCCTCCCGACCCGTCGGGACCGCCCATATTTCCGGCTTTCGTTATCAGGCCGATGGCCCCCGTTTCCTCGATGTATCTTTTTGGCGAAACCGACGTGCGATGGTTGGTGGCTTCGAGCCGAAACTCACTCATTTGAGTGAGTTTGAAATTCGGGTTGTGCGCCTGCTCCCAGGCCTGCAAATAGCGCAACGTCTGTGCATTTCGGAGCCAGTTCGAAATGGTATTTGCGGGCGGATTGGCCCGGTCGTTTTGTTCGTTGCCGTATTTTGCGATGTCCGTGAGCGAAATGTAGTCGGCTTCATGCAGCCGTTCCATGGCAACCGGCAGCCCTTCCACGATGATTTTTGTTCGGCTCATTCGATGCTTTTGGCCGTGAAAATAGTGCGCCAGGGCAGATTGTCTTTTTGCCGGTGCCTTTTGGCAGCTTCCAAAAACAGGAGCGTGATTTGGCGGAGTCGAAAGGAACGGTTTTGCCCGTCGAAAGGGTAGGGGAGCGGTCATTTTTTTAAAATAATTTGGAGCATTTTTGATTCATGTTTTTCCATTTTTGCACGACAATTTATTTCAAAAGTGTTTCATCATGGCAGACACAAACTCGCTCATCGTTTTTCAGGAAAAGGAAATCCGCCGCGTCTGGCATCAGGAGGAATGGTTTTTCTCCGTCCTCGATGTCGTGCAGGCTTTGACCGATTCGGCCAACCCGACCGACTATTTCAAAAAAATGCGGAAACGGGATGATCTGCTCGGCGGCTTCGTGGGGACAAATTGTCCCCAGGTAGAAATGCCGGGCGAAAACGGCAAAAAGCGCAAAACCCTTGCAGCCAACACGAAGGGCATTTTCCGCATCGTGCAGTCGATTCCGTCGACGAAGGCCGAGCCG
>JANORY010000405.1:0-3278 GCA_031415535.1 Burkholderiales bacterium
CGCCAAAAGTGGGCGGGTTGACGAGGTGGTGCTGGCCGACGGCGATGCAGCACTGCTATCGAGCTTGCAGTTGGACGATGGTCCAATGCTCAAGCGAGCGACAGCGCTTTTGTTTGGCGTCGATCCGGAGCGATTTGTGCCCGGCGCATACATCAAAATCGGCTTTTTTGTCTCCGATGACGACTTGCGCTATCAGGACGAAATTCACGGTGACTTGTTTGCCCAGGTAGACCCTTGAAACCCTGTTAACCAAGTATTTAAAAGCGTACATCAGTTACGATGGGCTGCAACGCCTGGAGTCTTATCTGTTTCCTCAGCCGGCACTGCGCGAGGCGCTATTGAACGCTGTGATCCACAAAGATTACCGCACGGGTATCCCGATTCAGATCAGCGTCTACGAGCACAAGATCGTCCTCTGGAATCCGGGCCAGTTACCGGAGCGTTGGACGCTTCAAAAGCTGTTCGGCAAACATCCGTCGAACCCCTTCAATCCGTTGCTGGCTTCGGCGTTTTTCCGCGCCGGCTATGTCGAGGCCTGGGGGCGGGGCATCGAGAAAATGTACCGTGAATGCGTGGGGCATGACATACCCGCGCCAATCTTCGATACCAGTATGTCGGGATTGATGGTGACTTTCGAGGCCAACCCCGCGCATCTCGTGGCCGCCCTGGGCAAGAAATCGGTCGACGCATTATTGAATTCGTCGGTGTCCGGGGAAGTCACCGGGGAAGTCACCGAGGAAGTCACCGGGGAAGTCGAGCGGCTTTTGCTGGTCTTGGTTGGCGACATGTCTCGCGCGAAATTGCAGCAGACATTGGGCTTGGCGCATGAAGACCATTTTCGGGCCGCTTACTTGACTCCCGCCATCCAAGCTGGATACGTGGCCATGACAATTCCCGACAAACCGAAGAGTCGTTTGCAGCGCTATCGACTGACACCACGCGGTAAGTTGCTTCGCGATCGAATTGCCACGAAGCGCGACGACTAATTGTCGGCGCCATGCGCTGTCCGCCTTTGAAAACTTAGTCGCGTAGAACCGCGGACTAGGCTAAGCAGTGTCCGCTTGCCGAAGATTCGAATCCGGTTGTTACGGCAGAGAGACCTTTCTTGTTTTTCGGAAAGGCCGCTGCGTTCGTAATAGAGGCTGGCGACTTGACGGCGAAGCCCGAGGACAGCGACGAGCATGGGGTGGCTTTGTCGATATTGTCAGACCAGGGTCGCCGGGCGCTGGATGCCTTGGTGGAAATATTGCGCAGCCAATGTCGTACTCTATTCACCCAGCCAACCCGGACAAATCAGATGCCCACCGAACCGCTGTTCAACCTGACCGCCCTGCAAACCACCCTCCAAAAGTTCGCCGACGAGCGCAAATGGAATCAATACCATTCGCCAAAGAACCTCGCGATGGCGCTGACCGCCGAAGTGGGGGAGTTGGTGGAGATTTTTCAGTGGCTGAGCGAGGATCAATCGAAGTCGGTCGCGACCGACGAAAAGCTCGGTGCCGCAGTTCGCGACGAGTTGGCTGATGTATTCATTTATTTGGTGCGCTTGGGGCAAGTGCTGGGGGTGGACTTGAACGAGGCGGTTCAGAGGAAGATTGAGAAGAATGCGAAGAAGTATCCGCCGAACCCGGCTTGAACCGATAGCCGCGAAGCTGGTCTTCCAGCGCGCCGCATCCTGCCCCGACAGAATGAAATCGATGACGTTGCTCGAGCGCTGCAATGGGGCTCAATCTAAACCTCCGCGGTGGCTTAGGACATTGAATCGGCTGGAGTGGTCCTGAGCGTCGACGAGGCCATAGCAAAAGCGCGCTGACGGGCTGAAATGTATCGGACTCCACTGTAGAGGTATCATGAAGCTTTTGGGCGCACGGACGACAAAAATGCAACTAACAGCGGTGATTTCAGCGTCGCCAGAGGGCGGTTTCGTGGCTCTCAATCCGGAGACAGGAACGACGACCCAGGGCGAGACCGTCGACGAGGCGTTGTTGAACCTGAAAGAGGCGTCTGAGCTGTTCTTGGAAGAAGCGCCGACAGTTCACCTTGGTAAGGCGCTAGTGACGACTATCGAAGTGGCGTCGCATGCCTAGCCTGCCAGTCGTATCTGGCGCCGAAGCAATTCGGGCGCTGGAGCGGCTAGGATTTGTAGTCTAGCGCCAGCGCGGTAGCCACGTTGTATTGCGCAAGGGACCGACCGTGTGTGTTGTTCCGAATCACAATCAACTGAAAATCGGGACGCTATCCGGGGTGTTAAGGCAAGCGAGCGTAAACGCGGAAGAGTTCGTGGCACAGCTATAAGCTGCCAAAACATAAGCCGAATTCCCAGTAGACAGCCGCTGCAGTTTATCGCTGTCGTTGAAAAACCCATCCTTTGAAACCAGAATCGCGTCATGCCGGGCGGCGGACTCCGGGGTCATATTTTGGCTCCAGGCGATGACGCGCATGCCGAAGGCCTGGCCGTAGCGTGCAACCCGGGAGCCTGAGTATCCGAGGCCTATCACGCCGAGGGTCTTGCCATGCAGATCTCCGCCCATCGAGACCTGCCACCCGCCTTGCCGAAACGAGGTCATCTCGGCGGGCAGATGGCGCACCAACGTGAGGACAAGTGCCCAAGTCAGCTCGGCGGTGGAGATCACGGAACTCGTCGAGCTTCTCTTTAAAGTCAGGATCAGACGTCACTTCGTGCAAATCCGCCGCTAAGCGGGCGACCACGGCTGGCTGCGTCTGCGGCGGCGCATACACAAGCGCCATCCTGCTTTATCTCGCCGAGAAAACCGGCAAGTTCGGCGGCAAACCCGCTGATCGCGCGGCAGTACTATCCTGGCTGATGTTTGTTGAGACCGGTCTGTGACCCTTCTCGGGTCAGGCAGTACATTTTCTGCACATGGCGCCCGAGAAGCTGCCCTACGCGCAAAATCGCTATCTTCGCGAAACCGAGCGGCACTATCAAGTGCTGGACGCGCAGGGGCGCTCAAGTCGAAGGTATCGGTGAAGACCGATTTCGATGAGGAAACCCAGCGTGCCTTGTTTCGTCAAAATTTCAAAGCCAATGTTTGAAGGAAACGCCGCCGCAACTCGACTCGGATTCGTATTGAGCTCGCGCTGACAGCCGGCGAGGACCTTGCATTTACAGTTAATCTGCAAAAAGACCCTATTCAAATAACTGTATTTGTATACGGGGTATCCTGTTAGCTCCAGTTTGGCTGGAGTACTGGGTATGCGAACAGCTATGCTACTCCGGCTTTGCTGCCTTGAGTAACGACGTTGTTGTAAGTCAACGG
>JANORY010000406.1:0-3317 GCA_031415535.1 Burkholderiales bacterium
GCGCGTGGTGACGCCCGGCACCTTGACCGATGCACAGTTGCTGCCCGAGCGCGAAGACCGCTTGCTGATGGCCCTGGTCTCTCGAAAATCACGGCTCGCTTTGGCCTGGATGTCGGTTGCCAGCGGCGAGTTCTGGGTCAGCGAACCAGCACCGGGTGGACTCGCTGCTGAGCTGGATCGTTTGCGCCCGGCCGAGTTGATTGCGCCGGAGTCGCTGGATCTGCCTGGCATCCTGAACCCGGCCAGCGCACTGCCCTGTGCTATTACCCGGCTGCCGGACTGGCAGTTCGATTTTGATCGTGCACAGCGCCTATTGACTGAAATGCTCGGTACCCAGGACCTGGCTGGCTTCGGCCTGGAACCGCAGTCCTTGATGGTCAATGCAGCCGGCGGATTACTTGAATACCTGGCGCGCACACAAGGGCGCAGCGCCAGCCATGTGCAGCGCCTGCGGGTGTTTCATCCTGACGATGTGCTGGTGCTCGACCCGATTGCGCGGCGCAACCTGGAGATCACCGAAACGCTGCGCGGCGATGCTGGCCCAACTCTGCTGTCCGTGATTGATCATTGCAGCACCAGCGCCGGCGGCCGGCTGCTGCGAAACTGGCTGCAGAATCCGCTGCGGCAACGCGTATCAATCGCCGCGCGACAGCGGCGCATGGCCGGCCTGCGCGGCCCGGACTGCCGCGAGCTCAAGCCTATGCTGCGCGCTACCGTCGACTACGAACGACTCGCCACGCGATTGGCGTTACGCTCGATTCGACCGCGCGAGTTGGCGGCCTTGCGCGACTCGGCGAGCGTGCTGGCTGAACTGCAGACCCGGGTGGCGCGATTCGATAGCGAGACCTACGGCGATTTGCTGCGTGATCTGTGCATCGACCGTGCGGCGACCGAGCCGCTCGTGAACGCACTGCAAGACGAGCCGGCCGCGCTGATTCGCGACGGTGGCGTGATCCGCCCGGGCTTCGATGCCGCGCTTGATGAACTGCGCGCGATCGACGAGAACTGCGGCGCATTTCTGGCGCAGATCGAGGTGCGTGAACGCCAAAGCACCGGAATCGCCAATCTGCGGGTTGGCTTTAACAACGTTCATGGCTTTTATATCGAAGTGAGCCAGGGCCAGTTGGACAAGGTTCCGAACGAATACCGTCGACGCCAAACGCTGAAGAATGCCGAGCGCTACATTACCCCGGAACTCAAAGCGTTTGAGGACAAGGCATTGTCCGCCAAAGAGCGGGCGTTGGCGCGCGAGAAGTTTTTGTATGAGCAACTGCTCGATACGCTCGCCGAACAGGTAGTGGCCTGGCAAACACTCGGGCGTGCGGTCGCGCAACTCGATGTGCTGGCCAATCTGGCCGAGCGTGCCGACACGCTCGGTTGGGTAGTGCCGCAATTCGTGAGCATGCCGGGCATCGAGATTCGCGGCGGTCGTCATCCGGTTGTCGAACAATCGGTCGAGCAGTTTGTGCCGAATGATTGCCTGTTCGACGATAACCGCCGCATGCTGATTTTGACCGGACCCAACATGGGCGGCAAGTCGACCTACATGCGCCAGATCGCGTGCATTGTGTTGCTCGCGCATTGCGGCAGTGCTGTACCCGCCGATCGTTGTGTGCTGGGTCCGATCGACCGGATCTTTACCCGCATCGGCGCGTCCGACGATCTGGCCGGCGGTCGCTCAACCTTCATGGTTGAAATGACCGAGGCTGCGGCCATCCTGAACGACGCGACCGCACAATCGCTGGTGCTGATGGACGAAATCGGCCGCGGCACGTCCACTTTTGACGGCCTTTCATTGGCGCACGGCATTGCGGCCCGGCTGCTCGGCCATAACCGTAGTTTCACCTTGTTCGCGACCCACTACTTCGAACTGACCCAATTGGCGAACCAGTTCGCGCAAGCGGTCAACTTGCATTTATCGGCCGCAGAACATCGTAACGGTATCGTATTTTTGCATCAGGTTCGCGACGGCCCAGCCAGCCAGAGTTATGGTCTGCAAGTCGCACGCCTGGCCGGTATTCCAGCCAGTGTGATTCGCTCGGCTCGTAGCATTCTCGGCGAACTCGAGTCGCGCGCCGCGCGCGATACCGTGCAACTCGATCTGTTTGCGGGTATTTCGCCGACTGCGGAAACAGCGAGCGATTCACTGGCAGATTCGAAGACAGATTCATCGGCAGATTTACAAACAGATTCACAGAGATACTCAGCGGCCGATGCAGCAGCGCACTCGAACCAGTCGCCTGTCGATTTCCTCGCGTCGCAGGCGCGCCTGGCAAGGCTTCAGGAACTGGCGAATCGGCTCGCCCGAATCGACCCGGACGCACTGACGCCGCGTGATGCCTTGGCCGCGCTCTATGAATTGCGTGCAGTGTTGCCCGATGAGTGAAATGATGCGGCACCCGCAAGCCCGCCTTGACGAGCCGCGTCGATCGTTTCTTAGGTCGTTCGCAGCATGTTTGTTAGGGCTATCAGGTCTCGCCGCAAGCGCTAACACAAGTGCTAAGGCCAGCAGTGTCGTTGGCGCTTTTTCGTTTGCATTGATCGGCGATGTTCCGTATTCAAGGCTTGACATTGATCGCACGCGCGCTGTGCTGGCCGCCATCGATCCGAGCTGCCGGTTCATTATTCACGTGGGTGATTTCAAGGCATCGTCTGACCCTTGTACTAATGCGCTTCTGGACGAGCGGATTGATTTGCTGCGCGCCTCCGCCCTGCCGCTGGTATTCGTGCCAGGCGATAACGACTGGAGCGATTGTCTGAAGCCTGATGCCGGTGACAGGCGACCGTTCGAGCGCCTCGACTATCTGCGCCAGCACGTCTTCAACGAACCTCGCTCAATCGGTATGCAGGCTATTAGCCTGGAGCGGCAATCGGCTTCGAACCCGGAGCATCCGGTGCCGGAAAATGTCCGTTGGATAAGTGATGGCGTCATGTTCGTGACGCTGAATCGCCCCGGCGGTGTTGATCTGCGCAAGTTCACCAACTCAGAATCGCAAATGCTCAGCGAGCTGTACCTGGCCAACGAACGCTGGCTGCGCGCAAGCTTTGCACTGGCCCAGCAGCGCGGCATTAAACTGATGACTGTGGCGGCGCATGCCAACCCTTATTTTGAAAACGATCGGCGTTCCTGGCGTAGTCGATCAAAACGCGACCCGCACGCCAAGTTCCGCCGTCTGCTCGGCGATTTGGCACTATCGTTCAACGGACAAATTCTGTTTATGCACGGTGACACGCACTGGTTCCAGACCAATCAACCGCTGATCGATCGGTATGGCGATGAAGTGCTTGAACTGTACGTGCCCGCTCGCGGCGGCACC
>JANORY010000407.1:0-4567 GCA_031415535.1 Burkholderiales bacterium
CGCATACGCGATTCCCATCGCGTTCTCGTATTGACTGCTCCGCAAGCCGAGAGCCTGGAGCGCATTGGCGTTCATGTCCGGCCCAGCTCGCCCTGGAAGTCCGAACTCCGTTCCACGGTTCGCCACAATAATTTGTCCGGTCAACTTGTCCTTATATACGGCTCCAAAGTACCCCGATTCGTTATCAACAAGAAGCGATGGATCCAACCCCAACGCCCGTACCTCATCATTCGCCAACCGATAGACCGAACTCGGCAGAATCGCCGGATTGCTCGAATCGAAGTAGACATCGCGACTAATCAGCGCGGCAACCATTCGATTGCGCTCACGCGTCACTTCTGGCGACGCCAAATCGGTGTTCCCGGCGGCCCTTTGCGTATCCAACTCATCGATGCGTCGGGTCGCCACCGTCAACAATGAGGTTTCGTACGCCTGGACGCGAGCCGCATTGTCGTTCGCGCCCATCGCTAGCATCTGCCGCAAGGTTTCGTCGTAGGCTAAAGCGCCGCGTGCATCAAGCTGGGTCGGTCGAATCAGCGTGTGCGGCGCGGGCGGCGTCTGAACCGAAGCGCCGCCGTAATTGAGCAGATCGGCGATCTCTTGATCGCTGAGTAGCGAGTCCATGATGTGCGCGACCCGCGCGGCCTCGCGCGCGGCATTGCCGTTTTCAATCAGCAGCTTGTAAACCGCGAGCATTTGGTCGTCGAACGAATCAGGGTCGGCGGTCAGATCCAGTGCCCGAACCTCGGCAATCTGTGCACGCAGGTTTGCCAGGCGCTGAGTGCGCCGCTCAAACGCTTCGATTTCCTCTGGACTCGCGGCTGGGCTTTGCTCCGGACTCGCCTCCGGACTCGCCTCCGGGTTCGCGTCTGGGTTCGCCTCTGGACTTGCGTCTGGGTTCGCCGCAGGGCGTTGCTCTGGCGGATTCGCTGCGGTCGGCGGCACTATCGGCCGGCCTTGCGCGTCTGGCGCTTCAGTCGCAGCGGCAGCGGCGGCCGACGGCGCGCTGACTTGCGGCGCAGCGCGCTCGGGCGCTGGCAGTAACCCCAGCAACCAGTCCTGCGCCGCGGCCTGCATATCGCTTCCGGGGGTGCCGGCGGTTCGGGTGGCGCTGGCCATGAACTGCCCGATCATTCGGACAGAGTTCGCCTCCTGACCGTTAAGTTTCAGCTCCTTGATAAGCCCTTCAATCCCGCGCGAGCATTCGCCAGCCAGCCACTGCAGCGCGGCTTGTTTAAAGCCGTCTTTAAACTCGCCGCCCAGTGCCGCAGTCAGGACACCGCGCAGTCCCGACTGACCAATGAGCGAGCCCATGCGCTGAACGAATTGCGCACCGTCCTCGGCGTTGAGTCCCAGACTAGCGAGTGTGCTGCCGTCGCCCAAGGGAAGTTGTGCAATACCGGCGCTGAGCGCACCCGAGAGAACGGCGCGCAGCACGCTCGTTAAGCTCAGATTGTCGTGCGCAAAACCGTTGAAGGTGGCGCTGAAACCGGCAGAGGTCGCACCGGCAACGACCAACCCGGGGGCCGAAAGTGCGGTGCCTGCGCCAGCGACGGTGAGTCCGGCGAACTCAGCCACCGCCGGGCCGATGTAGATCGACAGGTAGGCGATGGTTGCGACGGTGGCGACCTCGAACACGGCGTCGAACCAGTCGTCCTCGGCCTGCGTGTTAGTCGCATGCGTCACCAGGCCGCCGACCGGATCGAACTGCACTGCGTTCGGGTCTACGACAGAAGGCGAGTTGGCAGCGACGCTTACCCAGCCCTCGGCGAGTTCCAGGACATTACCTTGACCATCGGTATAGAACTGCGCAAATGCCTGGTTCACTACGCCAGTCTGCTGGGCGTACCAGCGCGTGAACGCTATTGAGTCGAACTCCCAACTTCGAGCGCTGCTCAAATGCTCTCCCGCCTCGTCCGAGGCGCGTGCAACGCTTCGCTCGACTTCGCGCCAACCGGGTGTCACAGCAGCACCCGGGGCGATCACGATGAGCGCATCCGGGTCAATTCCGCCGCCGCCAGGCCCCAGCCGTACAGCGGTGTTAAGTTCAAGCACAAAACGCTGGCGCAGCCGCTCGTGTGCGGCCTCCAGTTGGCTGATCCGCACCGTGCGCTCCAGACCATAGCGCTCGATCAGATTGCGCGCGAGCGGCGTATCCAACACGATATTGGCGGGCGTCAAGGTGTGGAAGAGCGCCACGTTCAGCGGGTCCGTCAGCGCAAGATCGATCGCGAAGAGTTCTTCGGCGCTTGCGCTGGGCGTTGGGCTGGCGCTGCGGGTCCCTTCGCCAGGGCGGTAGACGGGCAGCGCACTGACCGGGATGTCAATTCGAAACGGGTCACCCGGCACCGCGATGGGGTGATCGCCGCTCCATTGGCTGGACCGCAATTGATATCCGCCACCCACAGCTTCGGTAACGATCCAACCGCCAGAACGTGGATCGCCCACCGTCAGGGCGGTGCGCGACTCCAACTGAAAATGTGGGTTCTCGGCGCTGCCCAGCGTCGCAAACTGCTGCCAATGGTGGACCCGAAGGTCAATACCGAAGACCCGAGCGAACTGACTCCCTTCTGCACCCGCCAGATACGATCGCACGAACGACTCGATATCGAAGACTGCTTGCCAGTGCCCGGCAACCGTGCTGAAGACTAAGGACTCGTTGTCTCCCGTACTCGCGATCTGTTCGGGCACCCAGCGGGCGACCCAGCCAGCGGGGAGCGTCGAAGCTTCGCTGACTGAACCGGAGGGTGTAGCGCGCAGGGCTGTCGAAACCGCTTGGTCAAAGCGCTGGGCGGCGCTGCGCCGCTCGATCGTCAGGCTGGCTTGCTCAAGCACGCTGAGGCCGACCGGTGCATCGGTGACGAGGTTGGCCGCCTCGTTGGTCTCAAGGTTGGCCGAAACTTCGGCCGACACGTTGGCGGACGCCGCTTCATCGGTGAATTCGGCCTGCAAGCTCACATCACTCGAATAGGCAAAGTCCTCCCGGGCAGCTTGCGTCGCCATCTGCCCCAACGTTGCCGAACGGCCCGAATTGGCGGTTATCGGCTTAAGCACTCGACTACTGTAAGTTAGCGCTGGAGTCGCAGGGATCGCCCCAGTCTCGATTACCGCCATGGCATGCTCCGATGCTTCGAAGCCGTAGTGTCAAGTGCCAGGGCGCGTCGCGCAATCGGCCGCATGGCCTAGGCGAAATGTTCTAACGCGACTCTGAGTGAAGGCGCGACTAAACCTCCAGCCACTCCTTGCGGATCGCCCCATTGGCGGTCAGCCCTGCCGGGTCGCTCTCGAAGACGATGTGGCCATGACCCATCACATAGACGCGCCTGGAGATCTTCAGTGCAATCGTCAACTTTTGCTCAACCAGCAGGATCGCCACACCGCGGCGGGCAATCTCGTCAAGAAGTACGCCCACCTGATCCACCAGTTTAGGTGCCAGCCCTTCGGTTGGTTCGTCAATAATGACCAGGTCGGGATCGCCCATCAGTGTGCGACACATGGTCAGCATCTGCTGCTCGCCGCCCGATAGCACACCAGCCTGATTATCGCGCCGCGTCGCGAGATTCGGGAACAGCTTGTACGCGTCTTCAAATTTCCATCGGCCGAATTGGCCCGCGCGTTTCAAGCCCAGCGCCATATTCTGCTCGACCGTCAAGGTCGGGAATATCTGCCGGTCCTCGGGCACATAACCAACGCCGGCATGGGCAATCTGGTCAGGCCTTAATCCCGCAATCGATTTGCCCTTGAACGTGATGCTGCCCTGCGGCGCTACCAATCCCATGATCGCCTTGCAGGTAGTCGAGCGGCCGACGCCATTGCGACCAAGCAGGCTGACGATTTCACCCTCGTCAATGCTCAGGTTCACGCCCTGCAGGATATGGCTCTTGCCGTAGTAGGCGTGCAGATCCTTGACCTCGAGCATCATGCGGCTTCGCTCCCCAGGTAGGCTTCCTGAACCGCCCGATTCGAGCGAATGTTCACCGGTGCGTCGCTGGCGATGACCTCGCCATAAACCACCACCGATATCACATCGGCCAAACCGAACACCACGCTCATGTCGTGTTCGACCATCAGCAGCGTCTTGCCTTCGGTGACCTGACGAATCAGGTTGATCGCATGTTCGGTTTCGCTTCGGCTCATGCCGGCGGTCGGTTCATCGAGCAGGATCACATCGGCACCGCCTGCAATCGTCACACCCACTTCGAGCGCACGCTGTTCGGCGTAGGTTAAAAGTCCGGCTGTCAGATTGCGGCGCGACTTCAGTTTCAGGCGCTCCAGCAATTGGTCGGCAGCGTCATTGAGCGCGGTTTGCCGGCCGAGCATTTTGAACGTCGAGTACTTAAAGCCATGCGACCACAGCAGCCCACAGCGAATATTTTCGAACACCGTCATGCGCGGAAAAATCGACGTAATCTGAAAACTGCGCGACAAGCCTCGGCGATTGATCTGGTGCGGTGCCACGCCAACGATCGACTCGCCGTTTAACTGTATGTCGCCCGAAGTGACTGAAAATCGGCCACTGATCAGGTTGAACAGGGTCGTTTTTCCGGCGCCGTTTGGACCGATGATC
>JANORY010000408.1:0-1738 GCA_031415535.1 Burkholderiales bacterium
CCGACAAGGCAAGTCTATTGAATCAATTGATTCAATATTTTGTGGCGCTGGATTCAGCAGGAAAGCGCGCGCTGCTGATCGTCGACGAAGCCCAGAATCTGACCGGGCCGGCCATCGAAGAGCTCAGAATGCTGTCCAACTATCAGATCGGTAATCGCTCATTGCTGCAAACCTTTCTGATCGGCCAACCGGAGTTCCGCGATGTCATCGCCAGCCCGGCGCTGCATCAACTGCGGCAGCGGGTATTGGCGAGTTATCATCTTGGCCCATTGGATGCGTCCGAGATTCGCGGTTACGTCGAGCACCGACTCAATCAAGCCGCCTGGAACGGTCATCCGACGGTCGACGTTGACGCTTATGCTGCCGTGTATCGCATTACCGAAGGCGTGCCCCGCAGGATCAACGCGCTGTTTGATCGTGTCCTGCTGGCCGGCTTTCTGAACGAACAAGACTTGGTTACCGCCGCCGACGTCGACGAGGCAGCGGCCGAATTATTGCCTGAAGCGGCCGATGCAAAGCCGCCGAGCGCGCCGCCCGGAGCTACGGCGGCGGACTCCGAGGGTGAACCGTTGCTGGCCATTTTGAATCAGCTCGCGTCGGTCCAGGCCGCTCTACAGCAATTTTATAGCACCCACAAAAAGCCTTAAGAGACGAGCGCGGTTCACACCAGGAAACAGGCCTGATTATGTTGCACACCTCAGCAACACGAGCGCGGGTCATCGCCATAACCTGGCTGTTCGGTTACCCATGGGACCCAACCCGCGGTATTTACAACCAGCAGCAGTTCGATCGGCTGGCCAAGCGGGTCGATCTGAGCGTGATGGTCGCCATACCCTGGACGGTAGTGTTGCGCAACTTCTCGGCCTTTGTCAGTGCGCGGCGATCAGCGCCAGCGCGCGACTATCCGATCCGCTACTTCATTTCATTTCATCTGCCCGGTGTCGGTCGCTCATTGAGCGGACTGCTGTACTTTTTGTCCTTGGTGCTGCAGTTGCTGGTGCCAATCCTGCGAACGCGCGCGGACTGCCTGATCGGCAGTTGGTCCTATCCGGACGGCTTCGCAACCAGCCTGCTCGGTAAACTGCTGCGTCTGCCGGTGGTGCTCAAAGTCCACGGCAGCGATGTCAATTTATATACGCTCAATACCCTGCGCCGCTGGCAAATCCGCGCCGCCTGCAATGGGTCCCGTAAGGTTGTCTGCGTCAGTCAGGCGCTTGGCGATCGTCTGATTGAAATCGGCGTTCAACGCGATCGTATCGCCGTCAACTATAACGGTGTCGACCCGCAACGGTTCGCAGTAGCAGAGCGGTCGACAGCGCGGTCAGCACTGAAGCTGTCGCCGGTCGGCCCGCTCATCCTGTTCGTGGGCAATGTGCTCGATTCAAAGGGCGCAAGTGATCTGCTCGAGGCGTTCATGACGCTGCGCGCGCGCCGGCCAGACGCACGCCTGGTGTACGTGGGCGACGGTGCCGCGCGCTTAAAACTGCAACAAAGGGTCAAGACTCTGAATATGACCGAGGCAGTGCTGTTCACCGGCCAACAGGCGCACGCCGTTTTGGGTCAATGGTATGTTGCCGCCGACCTGCTGTGTTTGCCGAGTCACGCCGAGGGTGTACCGAACGTTATCCTTGAAGCCATGGCCTGCGGCCGACCGGCAGTCGCCAGC
Source organism: Burkholderiales bacterium (assembly GCA_031415535.1). GTDB lineage: Bacteria > Pseudomonadota > Gammaproteobacteria > Burkholderiales > Burkholderiaceae_E > JANLTP01. Next base: position 1,667 of record JANORY010000408.1, read on the forward strand.
CGGGTCGGCGGAATTCCGGAAGTCCTGCCCGACTTCGCCGGTTGCCTGGTTGAGCCGCATGACATCAAGGCA
>JANORY010000409.1:0-2253 GCA_031415535.1 Burkholderiales bacterium
CGCCGCCCAGCCAGCCGGCGGCGGCGACCGACAGCGACATCGACAACATCAAGCCGGCCAGCAGACCGTGGTGGGGTGCCGAGAAATCCTTGTTGCGCTGGAACAGCCAACAGGTAAACGCCGCTACCAAGGCACTAACCACCACCGGGACGCCGTACAGCGCTTCAACATACTCGTGCGGCCGGATATAAACCAGCGCCAGGTAGAGCATCAAAAACGGCAACGCGCGCACGCTGTCGGGCAACCGCGCATCGGCCAGCGTTGCGGACGCCGATGCGACTTTTCGCTTGTCTATGCGCTCCCTGAATCGCTCCTCGATTCGTCGTTCGATGCGCTTTTCAAGTCTGCCGACACCGACAAGTTTCACGGCATTCAAGGCACGACTGCGGGCGGAAGATCGGGCACTGCGGCGGGCGCGCTGATCATTCTTTGTAATCCGGCCCTGACCCCTACGCGCGGCGTCCAACCGAGCAGGCTGGCCGCCTTGCGAACATCAAAATTGCTCAGCGGGCGGATCGATTCCATCCGGTAACGTGTTAACGGCGGCTCGCGACCCAACACCTTGCCGAGCGCCTCTACGGCCCGGGCAATCAGCATCATGAGGGGTTGCGGCCAGTACCAAGCCTTGGGTGCCGCAGCGCCCAGGCCAGCGAGTGCCTGAATGTATTCACGTTGGGTGATTCGCTCGCTATCGACCAGATGAATGGTCTGACCCAAAGCCTCATCGCGATCACCGGCCGCCAGGACACCATCGATGACATCGTCAAGATAAACCAGCGGCAGGCTCAGATCACCTTTACCGACGACGATCCAGCGGCCCAGCAATGCGATGACGCCATTCGGTGCAACCTGTTCAACACCGCGCCCGAAGATCTGTCCGGGACGCAAGACCACGGCGCGCACGGTATTTTGCGCCATGGCTGCTAGAATCATCTGTTCGGCTTGCAACTTGGTTTGGGTGTACAAGCCGCGCCGCTCGGGGAATGGCTCGAATCGGGCATCCTCATGCAAGGGCACGGCCGGGTTATTGCCCGCATGATCAATGACACTCATCGAGCTCAGATGCACGAGTTTTTTGACCCCATACTTGCGGCAGGCATCGAGCACATTTCGGGTGCCCCAGATGGTGCCACTTTGAAAATCTTCGCGCCAGCCCTTCATCGCCGCGCCCACATGAAACACCCGCTCGACGCCCTGCACCGCGTGCGCAACAATATCCGGATCGCCGAGATCGCCAATCACGACCTGCACGCGCGCATCGACCGGCAATACCTTGCTGGGACGACGCAGCAGCACCCGCACCGATTCACCTTGCTCGAGCAATCGCAATACCAAGGCGCGACCAACAAATCCGGCCGCACCAGTCACCAGATTTCTGACCGGCTCAAGCGGCGAATATCGCTCCGCGCGCTCGCGATCCCAAATGGAGTCGGCGTCTCGTGACGCCGACTCCATCAAGGTAACGATCCGTGCGGCATCGTCGGCACGGATCGGTGGATCACGTCCCTCATGCAGACTCTTCGCAAAGCCAATCGCACCGGCCACGATACCGGGTGAACCCTGCAGTTGACCGGTCGCAAAGCGCAGCACCGTGGCGACTATTCGGGCCGCAGTCAGCAGCGAGTTAGTGACACCGGAGCCGACCATACCCACGAACTTCGGTCCTGGCAGCAGACGCGAACGGGTACACACCTGCAAGAACTTGTCGATCTCGATCGCACCGCGGGTGCCTTGCACGGCCAGGCGATTCACCATCGGTCGGGCATTCCAGGACAAACGAACGCGGCCGACTCCTCGATCACAATGAGCCGTCACCAGCCATTCGTCAAAGCGCAGATTGGGCAATCGACCGGTTCCCTGAAAGTCAATTTGCAGCCGATCGATTCGACCGAGAAATGCTTCGATCTGATAAAGCGCGTGTACGCCCAGGTCCTGAAACGGATAAGATCCTTTGCGAACCATGCCGGGCAGCGGTCCGCCGGCATAGGGCGGGTACTCCGAGCTGCGATCAATATCGATTGATAACAAGTCACCGCAGGCACCGTCGTTGACAAGCTTTAATGCCTTTACGACTACCGGGTCGAACAGATCGGAGTGATTCACTGACAGCACGCGCTGATTGCGCGCGGCAGCAGCCATCATTGCCTGACATTGGTCCGAAGTTTCGGCCATCGGCTTTTCGACGAACACGTGACAACCGGCATCCAGCGCTTGAATTGCCAGTGCCGCATGCGATGCCGGCGGCGTCAACAC
>JANORY010000410.1:0-1363 GCA_031415535.1 Burkholderiales bacterium
GTTTTTTTCTGAAAAAAAAGGCCTCGCCGGGCCTCGCCGCCGGGGCTGAAAAAGTGGATTTCAACGTTGACGTGAAACCCATTTTGAGCGACCGCTGCTTCAAATGCCACGGCCCCGATGCCCAAAACCGCAAAGCCGGGCTGCGCCTCGACATCGAATCGGAGGCCAAAAAAGCACTCGAAAGTGGCCTTTTTGCCATCAAACCGGGCGATTCAGAGCATTCGGAAATTTGCCGCCGCATTTTTTCTACCGACCCGAACGAGCAGATGCCGCCCACGTCGAGCAACCTCAAACTGACCGAAACAGAAAAGCAGATTCTCAAAAAATGGATTGACCAGGGGGCCGAATATCGCCCGCACTGGGCATTCATCGCGCCGCAAAAACCGGCGATTCCGACCGTCAAAAACAGCAAATGGCCGCGCAACGAAATCGATTTTTTCATCCTCAAAAAACTCGAAGCCAGCGGCCTCGAACCTGAAAAAGAAGCCGACCCAGCCCGGCTCATTCGCCGCCTGGCGTTCGATTTGACGGGGCTGCCTTTTATAGAGACTATTGACGAGAGACAAGAGACAAGTTGGCTTGTCTATAATCACTCGTCTCTTGTCTCTCATTTCCTGTCTCTATCCAGTTTTGGCGAAAAAATGGCCGCTTCGTGGCTCGATGCCGCCCGCTACGCCGATTCGCACGGCTACCAGGACGACTCGTATCGGACGATGTGGCCCTGGCGCGATTGGGTTATTCATGCTTTCAACTCGAATTTGCCGGGCGACCAGTTTTTGACCTGGCAACTCGCCGGCGACCTGCTGCCGAACGCCACGAAAGAGCAGATTTTGGCCACCGGTTTCAACAGAAATCACAAAATCACGCAGGAAGGCGGCGTGATTGACGAGGAATATCGCCTCGAATACGTCACCGACCGAACGAATACTTTCGGGAAATCCATCCTCGGCATCTCGCTCGAATGCGCCAAATGCCACGACCATAAATACGACCCGATTTCGCAGCAGGCCTATTTCAGCGTGTTCGCGTTTTTCAATCAGATGGATGAAAAAGGGCTTTTTTCGGGTGTCGGCGGCGTTTATCCGTTCGCCGACCCGCCGCTGATTCGCATTTCGCAGGCTGAAAAAGAAGGCGTTTTGGCGTTTTTGAACCGCTCGGACACGGCTGCCGTCAACGTGATGGCGATGGCCGAAGGCAAAAAGCCGCGTGCCACTTTTGTTCTCAATCGGGGCCAATATGACCAGCCGCGCGAGCAGGTTCGGGCGGCGTTGTTGACGTTTAACCCCGGCCCCGGAAACCCCACCCCCGGCCCCTCCCCAGAGGGGAGGGGAGTACCACGTTCGGAGGCCGCGTCTCCCCTCCC
>JANORY010000411.1:0-1882 GCA_031415535.1 Burkholderiales bacterium
ATTTTCCACCGGGCATTGGTCGCAACCTTTATTTGAGGATGGTTTTTCACCCGTCACGGCCTTCCATTCGGCCTGCGTGACCTCATATTTTGAGATGAAAAAGGTTTTGACCGGCAGGTTTTCGCGCAGCGGCAACTCATAGGTTTCGCAGTTTTTGTCGCGGCCCGGTTTGCAGCCCATGTCAAAGAAGCCGCCTTCCACGCGCACCATATTTTTTTTGATTTCAGCGAGGATGGCGGCGCGGTCTTTTGGAATTTCAGCGGGCTGGGCGGCTGGTTTGGTTTCTTCTTTTGGCTGAATTTCGGCGGGCGGGGCGGCAGGTTTGGTTTCTTCTTTTGGTTGAATTTCAACGGGTTCGTCGGCCACTTTTCCATCCGGTTCATCCGTGCCGGAAACGGTTTTCGATGAAATTTCAACCTCGCCAAAAGTCGATTGGCCGTTAAAATCAGTCGGTTTTTGCCCCGATTCGGATGGTTTTTGAATCGAAACAGGCTGGCCAGTTTCATTTGAAATCGGCTCGCCAGTCCCCGAATTTCCCTCGACCGGTGAATTTCGAACCGGCTCAACCTGCAATTCTTTCCAGATTTCAGGCTGCGATTCGAGCGGTTTGAGCAACTCGATGTCCGTTGAAATTTCAGGAAAATCGAGTCGAAGTTGCCTCGCTTTTTCAATCGTCGGCTTGGCGAGCAGGCTTTCGACAGCCTCCATTTTGAGGGTTTCGAGTTTTTCGGCGGCGATTTTGACCCATTTCACGGCCGTCGCATCGCCCTGTTTTTCAAATTTGGCAACAAATTTTTTCAGCGGCGCGGGGCTGCCAGTTAGCGAAACCTGCAAATTGGCGAACCAATATTCACGCCCCGGCGGCGAAGTGAACGCAAACGTTGCCGTCGAGCCGACGACCAAAAAAATCAGGAAAAAAGCCATCGCCCGCAGCCCGCCCGGCAGCCGCGAAGCCGAGCCGGGAGCCTCAGCCGTCGGCTGATGCGGAATTTCATACGAAACAGCCGCCTGCCCCGTCGAACTTTGAAACGAAAATGAATAGCCAGCCCGCTGAAAACCGGTGGCCAGAGCCTCCGCCGGTTCGGGTTCAGAGGCCTGAACCTGCACAATTTCTTCGAGCACAATTTCGCGCCGCCGCTCGCGGCCTTCGGCAAATTCGAGGACGGCGACTTTCAAAATGAGCGGAAACGAGCCTTCGCGCAGCGGCTTCACCCGAAAAATCCACTCGGTAAAATAGTCGGCCTCCAAAAACTGCCGGGCCGAGTTGTCGGTGCGAATTTGAAACGCCCCGCCGCCTTCGGGGTCGATGAGAAAAACCTCCATTTCATCGGCGACGCGGATGGATTGAATGGCCGTTTCGTCGGTCAGGGCGATGTTTTCGAGCAGCGCGGCCTCGTCAAAAGCGAGCCGGACGACGCAGCGTTTTTCCACGCCAACCTGCATTTTATGAGGGATTCGATAGAGAATCGAGCCGTTTTTGCCCGTTTTCGCGCCCGATTTCGGTCGGTCGGAAAAATCGCTTTCTTCGAGGCTGCCGATGAAATCGAGCAGGCCGAGGCTGATTCGGCTGATTTCGCCGTTCAGCAATTCGCGGGTCAGGCTGCCGGTTTGCCAGGCGGAATTGGCGGCATTCAGTTGCCGTTTCCACTCGTCGAGCTGCCTCGATTTGGGCGAGTTTTCGGGCAAACGGCTTTTCAAATCCTCGAAAAGGAGGCCGAAATCATTGTCGGCGAGGCAGTCAGCTTGCCCGTGCGTACGCTGATTACGCCGCCAGCACCCAACAGACGCCCGGACAGTGCCGACCCGCGTGTTGTCGTGCGCGGGGACGCCAAAGATGGCTACGATGGACCCGGCGGCTGGGGGCAGCCGCGCGATCCCTCGG
>JANORY010000412.1:0-1017 GCA_031415535.1 Burkholderiales bacterium
CTAAAAACAATGACTAATACACTCCGAATCTTAACACAGATTATCTTTGATCGATATTATTGATTTGCTCTGCTTTTTTCAGAATTACCCGGTTATCCATACACAAAACCCCGTTTTTGAATGGCATCCAGCAAGTCTTTCTGTTCTTCCTGGAGCCGTTGAAAATCCGAAATAACCTGCATTTCAAAAAAAGCTACCTGCGTTTTATTGGCCGCAAACAGGCATTTGCCGCGAGCCACCACTTCGAAGCGAAGCACGTCGTCCGCTGTTTTCAAATCAACGAGGTCAACCTTTTCGGCACCCAATTTTTTGGCAAGGCCGAACATCATTTCATGTTTCTGAAAAAAATCGGAAACCGGCTGCGGGTTCAAAAAGGCAATGTCAAAATCGCTGTCAGGCCGTGCCTCGTCGGTCGCCCTGCTTCCAAAAAGATAGATGGCCTGCACGCCAGGAAGCATTTGCAGCAGGTAATCGACGATGATTTTGGTCTCATTTTGCATGGAAACAAAGGTAGCCGGGCTTGTGAGAATTTTCAGTCCGCCGAACTGCGACGGCAAAACCTCTTTCACAGTCGCTGCATCAGTTTTTGAGCCTCCTCAAAATGCGGCTCGCCCGGCCCGATTTTTTCCAGCATTTCGCGGCAGCGAGGCCCATTTTTTTCTTTCAAAAAAGAAAGGGCCAAATACCATCGAGTCTCACAGCCCAGGCCGACGAACCCGCCAAAATCGTCTGAAAAATGGCCCGCGACTCCTCAAAACGGCCCAATTCGAGCAGACAGATGGCCCGGTAAAAATCAATTTCTGCTTCGCCGGGCTGCACGGCGGCCAGTTTTTCGAGTTCAGAAAGCGCGGCTGACCAGTTTTTTTCATTGAAAAAACGGCTCGCGTCCGCCTCGCCCGAAGTGGTCGAAGCGGCCCCGCGAACGGTCAGCGCGAGCGGCTCGTGTTTTGCAAAATCGGCGTAAACCGGCTCGGCAGGCTGGTTGAAAAACCAGATGGCCGCGACGGCCAATGCTAT
>JANORY010000413.1:0-1614 GCA_031415535.1 Burkholderiales bacterium
TGGATGGTTGCCAACTGAGCGCCGAGGATCTCATTGACCTTCTGCAAATGATGCAGGTAGCCGCGCGAGAAATTGCGGCAGGCGTAACATGAACAATCCGCATCGATCGGCCGCAGATCGTTCTTGTACTTGGCGTTGCGCAATTTCAAGTCGCCGAAGCGGCTGAACAGCCAGCCATTGCGTGCATTGCGGGTCGGCATGACACAATCAAACATGTCGATACCGGCGTGCACGCCGGCCACCAGATCTTCGGGTGTACCCACGCCCATCAGGTAGCGCGGCTTTTTTTCGGGCAAACGCGCACCGACATGTTCAAGTACGCGCATCATGTCTTCCTTGGGTTCACCTACCGACAGGCCGCCAATGGCGAAGCCGTCAAAACCGATCTCGGTCAGGCCGGCCAGCGATTCATCGCGAAGATTTTCAAACATGCCGCCTTGAACAATGCCAAACAGCGCGTTCGGATTCTCGCCGCGATTAAACTCATCGCGTGATCGTTGCGCCCAGCGCAAGCTCAGACGCATGGACTCGGCGGCCTCATCCAGGCTGGCCGGTCGGCCGGCGATCTCGTACGGGGTACATTCATCGAAAATCATCACGATGTCCGAGTTCAGTGCGCGCTGGATGCGCATCGATTCCTCTGGCGTCAACATCAGTCGATCACCATTGATCGGCGAGGCGAAACGCACACCTTCTTCGGAAATCTTGCGGATATCACCCAGGCTGAACACTTGAAAGCCGCCCGAGTCAGTCAAGATCGGTTTGTGCCAGCCATTGAATTGATGCAGCCCGCCGTAGTTCTGGAAGGTTTCGACACCGGGTCGCAACCACAAATGAAAGGTATTGCCCAAAATGATCTGCGCGCCGATTTCCTCGAGTTCGCGCGGTGACATGGCCTTGACCGCACCGTAGGTGCCGACCGGCATGAAGATTGGTGTCTCGACGACGCCGTGATTCAGCGTGAGCAGCCCACGACGCGCCTGGCCGTCTTGCGCGCTAACCGAAAATTCAAGCATCGTTGTGTTCTCGCTCGATCAACATGGCGTCACCATAGCTGAAAAACTGATAACGATTTGCAATGGCGTGGGCATAGGCGCGGTGTATTGGGTCGCGACCGGCGAAGGCGCAAACCAGCATCAGCAGCGTCGAGCGCGGCAGATGGAAATTAGTCACCAAGGCATCGACTGACTTGAACCGATAACCCGGCGTAATAAACAAATCGGTTTGTCCTTGTGTGGCACTAATCTCGCCGTTCGAATCGCAGGCAGACTCAAGCGTTCGCAACGAGGTCGTGCCAATCGCGACGATCCGTCGCCCGGCCGCCCGAGCGGCATTGATGATATCTGCCGATGGTCGCGAAATCTCGTAGCGTTCAACATGCATACGGTGTTTCGACAGGTCTTCATCACGTACCGGCTTGAAGGTGCCAGCGCCGACGTGCAGCGTGACAAAGGTGTGCTCAATGCCGCGCGCAGCGAGGGCAGCAAAGACCGTTGCATCAAAGTGCAGTCCGGCGGTTGGTGCGGCGACCGATCCTGGATGCGCGGCATAAACCGTCTGGTAACGTAATTCATCGTCCGCATTGACGCCCGCCGCGATGTACGGCGGCAGCGG